>CAZIXH010000302.1:0-13432 GCA_964543055.1 uncultured bacterium | reverse complement strand
GGCCATTGGGGTCTCGTTTTTGCTGCAAGACCTTACCCGCATCTACGCCGCCCTGCGGCACAACGAGTTCAACATGCAGTACCGCACCTTTGATGCCCTCAACACCACCCTGATGCTACCGCTCCAAACCACCATTCAGGTCAAGGGTATCATCATCATCCTGGTCTCGGTGCTTATGCTGATTGGACTGACCTATCTGGTTAATCGTACCAAGCTTGGCAAGGCTATTCGGGCCGTCTCGCAAGATATGCAGACCGCCGCCCTGATGGGCATCAACCCTGATGTCATCATCTCACGCACTTTTTTGATTGGGGGTTCGCTGGGTGGGGTGGCCGGGGTTTTGTTTGGCTTGCTCTACACCAATGTGACCCCCTATTCGGGTGTGTTGCCAGGGCTAAAAGCCTTTACTTCTGCTGTTTTGGGTGGCATTGGCAATATTCCTGGGGCCATGGTGGGGGGGCTGGTACTGGGGCAGCTCGAGACCCTCTCGGGTACCTACCTGCCTTTTCTGACCAACGGCAACTTTGGCACCGAGTACAAGGACGTCTTCGCATTCCTGACGCTGGTGCTGCTGCTTTTGTTCCGGCCCCAGGGTTTGTTTGGGCAGAATGTGAGTGAGAAAGTATGAGTGCCCTCCATCGCTTTGCGCTTCCCCTCTCCATTGGCCTGACCGCCCTTTCGGCCATCGGGGTTCTGCTCTCCCTGCTGGGCCTACCGGTTGTATCGGGCGGGCTGCTTAATGCCTTGCTGATACTGGCCGTCGCCTCGGTCATGGGGCTTCGCCTGCCAACCGGCTGGCGCTCGGGCCTGCTGGCCGTTCTGGCCCTGGCCCTGACCGTACTGCTGCGCACCAACACCGATGACAAAATTGCTTTTTACCTGTTGCTGGCGGTTTTGATTGCCTCTTTTTTGCTACCCAATCTGACCCGATTGGTTCGGATCGCGCTGGGCACGGCTATCTTACTGATTGCAGTACCCATTGCCGGTCTTTCCAATTCGTTTTTGTTCGAGCTGGGTATCCAGATTGGCATCTTTGCGGCCCTGGCGCTGGGGCTCAACGTGGTGGTAGGTCAGGCGGGTCTGCTGGATCTGGGGTTTGCCGCCTTTTTTGCCATTGGGGCCTATACCTGGGGTATTTTCGGTTCGCCACAAGCCGCCCAGTTTATTGGTGGCTTCCCCGCCCAGGGGCTCTCTGGTAACTACCTCTTCTTGTTCATGGCCCTGGCCATCATTACGGCGGCCATCACCGGGGTACTGATTGGGTTGCCAGCCTTACGACTGCGGGGGGATTACCTGGCTATCGTAACCCTGGGACTGGGTGAAGTGGTGCGGGTCTTTGCCAACAACCTCGACAAGCCTGTTAACATCACCAATGGCCCCCAGGGCATCACTCCGGTCAACCGCCCCGATGTGGGCATCCTGGCCGACTTTCTCCGGGCCATCGGGGCCGAGCGCATCTATGGCCGGCCCATTGACGATGCCATTGCCTATTCATTCTTCTTCTACTTGCTGGTGTTGGTGGTTATTGGCATCGTGATCCTGGTCAACGTGCGGCTGGCCAACTCCCGCTTTGGCCGGGCCTGGGTGGCCATCCGTGAAGACGAGATTGCCGCCAAGGCTATGGGGATTCCCCTGCTCCCGACCAAGCTGATCGCTTTTGCTACAGGGGCCGCCTTCTCGGGCATCATGGGCGCGGTCTTTGCGGCCAAGCAGACCTTTGTGAGCCCGGAGTCCTTCACCCTGCAAGCCTCAATTAACATTCTGGCCTTCGTGATTCTGGGTGGGATGGGCTCGATTGGCGGAGCCGTGGTAGGAGCGGCTGCCGTAACCGTACTCAACCTGGGCATCCTCAAGGACTTCTCCGACCTGCTCAACACCTGGCGGCAGACCGGGGTCAACATCCTGGGCTATAACATGGCCAACCTGCCCCCCCAGCTCAACCCCGCCAAGTATGAGCGCCTGGTGTTTGGTTTGATTTTGATTTTGATGATGATCTTCCGGCCTGAAGGGCTCATACCCGAACAAAGGCATCGCGCCGAAATGCAGGAGGCCCGTCAGGAAGCCCAGGAAGGGGGTGGCAAATGAGCGAACTGGCCCTGGATGTGCAGAACGCCACCAAGAAGTTTGGCGGGTTGGTGGCGGTTAATGATGTGAGTTTGCAGGTGCGACCCAAGGAGATTTTTTCGGTCATCGGCCCCAACGGAGCGGGCAAAACCACCTTTTTCAATCTGCTCACCGGTATCTACAAACCCGATACGGGCCGGGTGGTGTTTTTTGGCAAGGACATTACCGGCTACTCGCCGGACAAAGTAGCCCGCACCGGCATTGGCCGCACCTTTCAGAACATCCGCCTGTTTAAGGCCATGACGGTTCTGGAGAACGTTCTGGTAGGGCACCACAGCCTGACCCGCCAGACCTACTTCGATGCTCTCTTGCACACTCCTCAGTTTCATGCTTCGGAAAAGAAAGCGAAGGAGCGGGCCATGGAGCTGCTCGCTTATATGAACCTGGACAAGCGAGCGGAAGAGCTGGCCTCGGGGCTTTCGTATGGGGAGCAGCGCAGGCTCGAGATTGCCCGCGCCATGGCCCTGGAACCTAAACTGCTGTTTTTGGACGAACCCGCCGCCGGCATGAACGAGCAGGAAACTGAAGACCTCAAGGTACGGGTTCGCAAGCTGCGCGACGAGCTGGGCCTGACCATCGTGCTGATTGAGCACGACATGGCCATGGTGATGAGCATCTCGGATCGGATCGCGGTGCTCGAGTACGGCTCCAAGATTGCCGAGGGACTGCCCGCCGAAATTCGCAACAACCCCAAGGTCATCGAAGCCTACCTGGGCAAGGGCGCAGCCGGACAGGCCGGAGGGACACATGCCTCTGCTTGAAGTTAAGGACATCCATACCTACTACGGTCACATTCACGCGCTCAAGGGCGTCTCGCTCACGGTGGAAGAGGGCGAGATTGTGACCCTGATCGGCGCCAACGGCGCAGGCAAGAGCACCACCCTGCGCACCATCAGCGGCATGAACAAGCCCCGCAAAGGGGAGGTGGTGTACCAGGGCAACCCCATTCACAAAATCCTCGCCGACAAAATTGTGGGGCTGGGCATCGGGCACGTACCCGAGGGGCGGCGCATCTTCCCCCGCATGACGGTGGAGGAGAACCTCGAGATGGGGGGCTTTCTGATCAACAACCCCAAGGTGGTGCAGGAGCGCAAGGAGCAGGCCTTTACCCTGTTTCCCCGCCTGGCCGAACGGCGAAATCAAAAAGGGGGTACTCTCTCTGGTGGCGAGCAGCAAATGCTGGCCATTGGCCGGGCCTTGATGCAAGACCCCAAGCTTCTGCTGATGGACGAGCCCTCGATGGGGCTGGCCCCCGTGCTGGTGGATTTTATCTTCGAGATTATCCAGAAGCTCAACCAGCAGGGCAAAACCATTCTGTTGGTGGAACAAAACGCCCGTCTGGCCCTGCAAATTGCCCACCGGGGCTATGTCTTGCAAACCGGCCACCTCACCATGAGCGGCCCGGCCAAGGAGCTAGCAGCCCGGCCCGAGATTCAGGAAGCCTATCTGGGAGGGCATTGAGCATGAGGCTAAACCAACCACCAAAGGCTGAAAGCTGGGGAGTCAGGCAATGAAAGTCAAATTTGCCCACACGGCCAGCCTGTCGGGCCTCGAGGTGCCCGGAGCGGTGCTGCGTCCCTTTGCAGGCGAACAACTGATGCTGATGCGGGCCGAGGGTAAAGCGGGCTCGCCTTTAGCACCCCATGCCCACCCCCACGAGCAGATTACCCTGGTGGTCTCGGGGCGGCTGCGACTGCGGATTGGGGCAGAGTGGCTCGAGCTTGGCCCCGGCGACATTGCCCATGTGCCTTCGGGCGTTGAGCATGAGGCGTTTTTTGTCGAAGATAGCGTGGTGTTTGACGCCTTCCATCCGGTACGGCAGGACTTGCTGGACAAGCTGGGAGGGCAAGACTAAGTGCGGGCTGAGGTGACCACTTACTACCTCGAGATGCACTCCCCCAGCGAACTGCGGCCCAAGCGTATCCAAATAGAGGGGCTCGAGGTCAGAAAAGCCGAGATACCCAGCGCCGAGTTACAGCATTTTCTCTATCGAAGCGTGGGGGGCAACTGGTACTGGTACGAAAAGGCCCACTGGACCTACCAGCAGTGGTGGGAATACGCCCAGAACCCCAAGCTGCAGACCTGGGTAGCCTACCTGAAGGGCACCCCGGCAGGTTACTTTCAGCTCGAGGTACAGCCCGAGGGAAACGTCGAGATTGTCTATTTTGGCCTCATGCAACAGTTTAGCGGGATGGGGCTGGGGGGCCATTTGCTAACGTGCGCGCTCGAGGAAGCCTGGCGGCTAGGGGCCAAGCGGGTCTGGGTTCATACCTGCTCACTCGACCACCCGGCGGCCCTCCACAACTACCAGGCCAGGGGCATGCAGCTCTACAAAACCGAAACCGCCGAAATGGAAATTCCCGACCAGACCCCTGGTCTGTGGGATGGCGCTTGATTGCGCTCATCGCCAGTACGACCCCACTAGATGAATGGGCGGTTTCTCTCAGTGGCTTTGCTGAAGGTCAGTGGCCAGGCCTGGCCAACATCCTCAGGCAAAACCAGGCACAAAAATCTGAAATTCTCAACCGTTTTTGACCCAACAATCACCCACCCCCCTTGCTAGACTTTGGAATTGGAGGTTATATGCGTATAGCATTCGTATTGACGGCAGTTTTGACAGTTGGTGGGGGGGCCCTGCTGGCCCAGGCTCAGAGCCCTCGCACCATCAATGTGGCCCGCAACGCCAACCTGGCCCAGGTGGTGGCCAATGCGCCGGCTGGCTCTACTTTACGGCTGGCTGCGGGCGATTATCGCCTGAGCGTGGGCTTGAATATTGGCAAGAGCTTGAATCTGGTTGGTGCTGGGCGTGACCGAACCCGCATCTTCTCGGAGGCTGGCGGTTTTGTACTCAAGTTTGCTCCACAAAATGCAGCCAAACTCAGCCTGAATGGCCTATCCGTTGAACACCGTGGCAACCGGGTGGCCGATGTAATGCAGATCGAAGGGGGCGAAGTGATCATCGACAATGCCCGCTTCGCCGGTGCTGTCTTTAGTGAAGAGGATAGCGAAGGCGGCGACGGGCTCTATGTGATTGAGGAAGCGCGCAACCTTACGGTTCGCAAGAGCGAGTTTGTACGCAACCAACTTAACGGCCTCAACCACACCGCAGGCAAGCTGACCGTTCAGGACAGCGTTTTTAGCAACAATCAAAACCACGGGCTGGCGGTGAGCGAAGACACTCAGGCCCTGCTCGAGCGCAATTCTGCTCGAGGTAACCGCCAAAGTGGAATCGTGGTTGACGGCGGTAGCGCAACCCTGCGGGGCAACCTCAGCGAGAACAACCAGCGCAACGGCATTGTGATCGCGGAAAAAGCCAGTGCTGTGCTCGAGGGCAACACCACACGGGGCAACCAGGGCTGGGGCATTTTTATCGCAGACGGAGCCAGGGTCCGCCTGGGGCAAAACAGCGCCTCGGGCAACCGCGAGGGACAAATCCGCACCGAGCCCCCCTTCAACCCCAACCTGAAGCCGGGCGATAACCTGAACCAAGCCCTACGCCGCGCACCAGCAGGCGCTACCGTCAACCTGGCAGCCGGCACCTACGAACTGGAAGAAAGTGTCAGCCTGGAAAAACCCCTGACCATCATCGGGGCCGGGCGTGACCAGACCCGACTGGTTTCCCGTGCAGGCAGCGTTTTGAGCTTTGAGAACCAGGGCAAACTGGTCATTCGTGGGGTGAGCCTGGAGGCTACCGGCGAGGATCCCGAAGTGGACATTCTAACCATCTCCAAGGGAGAATTTGAACTGAGCGACTGCCGCATTCGCGGGTTGGGTGGACAAAGCAACTCCGATTCTGGCGACGGGCTCTACATCACCGAAGCCAGGGGCAGCGTCCAGAACTGCGAAATTACTGAACACAGCCGCCACGGGATCTATCTCAGCAAGGGCCAGCTACGCTTGAGCGACTCGAGCGTCAGCAACAATGGACGCATCGGCATCCTGGCCGAAGGCAACCTGACCGCTCGCAACGTCCAGGCCAACAACAACCAGGAAGATGGTTTGGTCGCCTCAGGTGAACTGCAAGTCGAACTAAATAGCCTTACCCTCAAGGGCAACGGTGGCCTGGGTATGCGGCTGATAGGGCCCCTCCGGGGCAGCCTGGCCAGCAGTAACCTCGAGGATAATCTGCTAGGGGGGCTGCAAGTAGAAGGCCTGGTACAGGCCAACCTCGAGAACAACACCATCCAGAACAACCAGGGCAACGGCGTCATTCTGCGCGGTGGCAGCCGCCCCACGCTACGCAACAATACCATCCAGAACAACGCCCTACACGGCATCGCTTTGCTGGGTAATGGGCGGGCACGGCTCGAGAACAACACCATTTCCGATAACCAGGGCTATGGCATCTTGCGCCTCGCCAGCAGCCAGGCCCTTCTAGGAACCAACACCCTGCAAAACAACCGCCTGGGCGAAACCCTCCAGCGTTAGGTTTGCGTACCCAAACCGCCTCCAAATGGAGGCGGTTTAGCGTTGGGCTTTATCTAAATCAGTTTACGGAACATATCCATCCGAAAGGGTTTTGAGGAAGGCTACAATGGCATTTTCCTCGGTATCGGTAAGGCCCAGGTTACCCAGTTCGGTATTGTTAACATTGGCCTGAACTTCGGCCACCGGCCAGCATCCCTGGGCCAGCGCATCGGCTTCGCGGGTGAAGGGGTCGGCACATACAGGCTTGAGATCGCGGGTGTTGTAGAAATGCACGATACCCTTCAGGCTTTTGAAGTAGCCATTGTGCCCATAGGCTTTGACAAAGCCTGGGTAGGGCCGCTTGTCCACATTGCGCAAGGTGGGCACCTTCTGCTTGCCCAGGTTTTCGGGAGCCAGCGCCTGGTAGTCGGGCCTCGAGGCCAAAAAGCCGCCTAGGCCCTGGTCAACCCAGTTGAACCCCAGGGGGTTGAAACTGGAGTTATAGAAGGGATTATCGGGGTTGCGCGGAATCCCCAGGTTGTCGTAGCTGAAGTCGGTGAACAGGGGCACACTCCCCCCCTTGCCAGGGTTGAGGGTGTGGCAGTTTGCACATTTGGCCTTGGTTTTGAACAACATCAGGCCCTGTCTTTCCTCCTTGCTGAGGTTGGCCTTACCCTTACCATACAGGTCGTATTTGGAGGTGTAGGCATTCGATTCCCTCGAGGCCTCGTAGGCCGCAATGGAGAGCGCTATGGCTTCGTAGGCTTCGTTCACCCGAGCCGGATTGCAAATATCCCCACCCCAGACCTGCTTAAACAGGTTTGCGTAGGTTGAGATACAAACCTTTCCGACCACCTCGGCGGGGGTGGCAAGGGCTTGCTCGAGGGGGTTCAGAAAGGGGCCTTGGGCCTGGTCGGCAGCCGGGCTACCCAGCTTCTCACCGGTGGCCCTACCATCCCAGAAGTTGCCCCCCACAAAGAGCATTTCGTTTTTTACCTTCGTGTAGTGCAGGATTGGACTGGGGGTGGCATAGGCCGAGCTAGGGGGTTTGCGGTCGCCAAATCGCCCTGCAATGGAGCCCTCGTAGACACTACCTCCTGCGTTGAGCACAGAGTCCGGGCCTGTCCAGCCGGCTTCTGGTTTGTGGCAGGTAGCACACGACTGATTGCCATTAGCTGAAAGGTTTTGATCAAAAAAGAGCTGCTTGCCCAGCTGCTCCTGGGGGCTCAGGGCCACTGCTTGCATCTTCAGATCTAGATCGGCTGAAGCTGGAGTAGGTGTGGCAGAGTTACACCCCGCCAACAACGCCAGAACCAGCAGATAGCCAAATACATACAGTCGCATACACTCCTCCTCGTGAGAAAGGCTTAAGGCGCAGCCAAAAAACCACGCGAATCATGCCAGAGGATCACCTCCTCCTATTAGGTAAACTTTTTTCTGAGTGCAAACTACCATTACAACCGCAGGGCAGGTGTCCCCCGCTGCAATACCGGGTGACAAAAGCACGTTTTTCGTACGCTCAGATAGTAGAAATTTCAACCCTCTCCGCAGCTTTTGCTTTGGAGAGGGTTGGTGTAGAGCATTCTTTGCTGTAAGTAGCTTTAGTAGCGAACGCTCTATACGGGTGAAGCGAAGCGTTCGGACTCGCCAAACCACTCGTTAGCTTTGCGGCGGGCCTGCTCCTTGACGGCGGGGGTAATGTAGGCGGCTACGGTGCTCACCGCAACCAGTAAAACGCTCAGATCATCAGTAAAACCAACAAGGGGCGCGAGATCGGCTACCAGGTCGAAGGGCAGCAAAAAGTACACCAAAGCGCCCACAATGGTGCGCTTGGCCCAGGCGGGGGTCTCGGGGCGCTGCAGCGCGTAGTAGAGCCAGAGGGCTTTTTCGACCACTTCGCGGCCCGCCTTCCGAGCAAACCAGCTTAGCTTGCGCCAGAAATCGGCATCGCTGTAACGCTCGGTAGCGTTGATCTCAATCACTTCTACTTTTTGTATTTCGTTGGCCACGATTGGCCCTCCCGATTCGCCAGAGGCTGGCTGGACGAACAAAAGAGCATGGACTCCACCCCAACCCGATGGGTGTAAAACCTATGGTAGCAGATTGTTTTCGCCAAACATGAATCCATTTCTTCAACCCCTTCACGATTGGGTCGGGAGGTGTATACTTCGCTTTGTAGTCTATGCTACCGAGTTTCATCCACTTCAGCCAAATGCTGAAAACGTCCCTTTATCAAACATTTTCGACGTTGTGGGTGACCTCGAGGGTAGGAGGAACCATATGAAATATCGGCTGTTAGGTATCTTGGCTCTAGGGCTATTGGGCAGCCTGGGCATGGCCCAAAAAACCCTGGTGTTTGGCTCTAATGGGGAGCCTGCGAGCCTCGAGTCGGGCAATATCACCGATGGAATTTCCATCTACGCTCAGCGGCAAATCTACGACACCCTGGTAGATTTCAAACCGGGCTCCACCGATCCGCAGGCGGGTCTGGCAGTCAGTTGGTTTGCCTCTCCCGATGGCAAAACCTGGACGTTCCGCCTGCGCCAGGGGGTCAAGTTCCACGACGGAACCGACTTTGATGCCAGTGCAGTGGTGTTCAACGTCAATCGCTGGTGGGATCCCAAAGACCCCACTCGCATCAGCGGTGGCTCCAACTATGAAATCTGGGGTGAGCTGTTTGGTGGCTACAAAGGCGACAAGGGCAGCTTCCTGGCGGGCGTGAGCGCGGTAGATAAATACACCGTACGTTTCACCTTCAATAGCCCCGTGCCTTACTTCCCGGTGGCCATCGGTTCAGGCTATTTTGGCATTGCCAGCCCCGCTGCTATCAAGGCCGCTGGGGCCAAGTACGGTACGGCTGCAGGGGGTGCAGTGGGCACAGGCCCCTTCAAGTTCAAGGAATGGCGCCCCGGCGACCGCTTGATCCTGGAAAAGAACACCAACTTCTGGAAGAAGGGCCTACCCAAAAGCGATGGCGTGGTGTTCCGCTTCATCAAAGACCCTGCCGCCCGCCTAGCCGAGCTCAAGGCTGGCTCCATTGACTTCACCACCGACATTCCTCCAGCCAACCTCAAAGACCTGCAAAATGACCGTAACCTCCGCGCGGTCTTCCGCCCCAGCTTCAATGTGGGCTATCTGGCCTTGAACCCTGGCTACAAGCCGCTTTCTGACGTGCGGGTACGCCAGGCCATCGCCATGGCCATCAACAAAAAGGAAATCGTCAAGGCTTTCTGGGGCGACCTGGGTGTAACCAACGGTCACTTCATGCCTGGCAGCTTCAAAACCTACTACTCGCCCAAAGTCACCGACTACGAATACAACCCCACCAAGGCCAAGCAAATGCTGGCCGAAGCGGGCTATCCCAATGGCTTTGACCTCGAGTTCTGGTACATGCCGGTTTCACGTCCCTACTTCCCCACCCCCAAGGAAATTGCCGAGGCCATGGGAGCCGACCTCTCGGCCATTGGTATCCGGGTGAAATTCCAGACCAAGGACTGGGCTACCTACCTCAACGACCGCCGTAACCCGCCAGGCTTCCAGGCCTACATGCTGGGCTGGACGGGTGACTATGGCGACCCTTCCAACTTCTTTGACCCCCACTTCGCCTCCCCCATCACCGACCTCTTCGATAGTGCGGGCAACAAGCTGGACATCAAGGAACTCAATGAGGTTCTAGCGAAGGGTGCCGCCAGTTCCAACCAGGCCGAGCGCGTCAAGCTCTACCAGCAGGCCGACGAAATCACCTTCAACCTGGCCCTGCGAATCCCCATCGTGCATAGCCAGCCCCTCATCGCCCAGCGCACCACCATTAGCGGTTGGGTTCCCAGCCCATTGGGCAGCGAGTCCTTCGAGGACATCGTCAAGCGCTAAACCCACAAACTCTTTGTAGGGCGTAGTTCGCTACGCCCTTTTTCATTGATGCTAGCCAATACCGGATTCAAAAAGACAAGAGCAGTTTCCACGGGCACTTGTTCCAATGCCCTCTGCCGTGTATTTTTCCTTTCCAAGACTTCACAACTGTAGCCCAGGCATATATCATCTGGGGGTTAGGTATCTATCGCATGGGAGCTTATACAGCAAGGCGTTTATTGGGCATCATCCCGGTGCTGTTTGGGATCTCGCTGCTGGTTTTTTTATTCCTGCATCTGATCCCCGGTGATCCGGCAGTGGTCATGCTGGGTGAGCGGGCTGGCCCGGAACGCATTGCCGAGCTTCGCAGCAAACTGGGCCTCGAGCGCCCGCTGTGGGAACAGTACCTGTTGTTTGTGGGCAACTTGCTACGTGGCGATCTGGGCACCAGCATTTTCAACCAACTCACCATCAACGAGCAGTTGGCCCGCCGCTGGCCTGCCACCTTCGAGTTGGCTATCGCCGCAACCTTGTTTGCGGTTGTCATCGGAATTCCCTTTGGAATCCTGGCCGCCGTACGCAAAAACACGTGGGTTGACAATCTCGCCACCTCCTTCTCGCTCTTGGGGGTGTCGCTACCGGTTTTCTGGTTGGGCTTACTGCTGGTGTACCTGTTTGCGGTAAACCTCCAGTGGCTACCCGCAGGCGGGCGGCTCTCCACCGATGTGGATGCGCTGTTCAAGCCCATTACCGGGTTTTATGTGTTGGATGGGCTATTTCAGCCTCAAAGCTTCTGGGATGTAGTTCGGCACCTGATTTTGCCCGCCGTCACCCTGGGTACCATCCCACTGGCCATTCTAACGCGCATCACCCGTGGCGCCATGCTCGAGGTGCTCTCGCAGGACTACGTGCGCACTGCTCGAGCCAAAGGCCAAACCGAGCGGCTGGTGATCTGGCGCCACGCCCTCAAAAATGCCCTCCTGCCCGTCGTGACCATCATCGGCTTACAGTTCGGAACCCTTTTGGGAGGGGCTATCCTGACCGAGACCATCTTTAGCTGGCCCGGCATCGGAAGCTGGATTTATGAAGGCATCCTCAACCGCGACTATCCGGTCGTGCAGGGTGGGGTTATTTTTGTGGCTCTGGTGTTTGTGGTGGTCAATCTTGTAGTAGACCTGTCCTATGCCTTGCTCGACCCAAGGATTCAATACCGATGAAAAACCTTGCCCGGCCAAAGCAACTATCTCCCTTCGATGGACTTGAATTTCACATGTTGAGCGAGGTCATATGGCCCTGACAGTGACTGCTCCCAAACCCTCCAACGATACCCCAACCCGCTTGGCGATTCGGCGCTTCATGAAATCCAGCTCGGGGAAAATCGGGTTGGTAATGGCCGTTTTTCTCATCTTGTTAGCACTGTTGGCGCCTGTGTTCAGGCCCTATAATCCCGCCACCGACCGCGACTACATCAACCGTTTGAAGCCCCCTTCTGCCGAACGATTATTTGGCACCGATAACCTCGGGCGCGACGTTTTTACCCGTGTGATTCACGGCAGCCGAATTTCACTGCAGGTTGGGCTGGTCGCCGTAGCACTAAGCCTCACAATAGGAACTTTGCTGGGTCTGATTGCTGGCTACTTCAGGGGCGGACTCGAGGTGCTTATCGGTTGGGTCACCGATATTTTGCTGGCTTTCCCCAGCACTTTGCTGGCCATTGCCATCGTGGCGGTGGTGGGGCCTAGCTTGACCAATGCCATGATCGCGGTCAGCATTACCCAGATCCCGGTCTATATTCGACTGGCCCGCAGTGTGGTGCTTTCTGCCCGCGAACTCGACTATGTTCAGGCCGCTACCGCACTGGGCGCACCCAATCGGCGGATTCTACTGCGCCACCTGTTGCCCAATGCCTTACCCCCGATTATCGTGCAGGCAACCCTTTCCATTGGCACCGCAACGCTCGAGACCGCCGCTCTGGGCTTCCTGGGCTTGGGCGCACAGCCACCCGCACCCGAGTGGGGCGCGATGCTTTCAGATGCCTTTCGGGGTGGCTATGCACTTAATTCTCCCTGGACCATGATCTTCCCCGGTCTATTCATCATGTTGACTGTGCTGGCCTTCAATCTGCTCGGAGATGGTCTGCGCGATGCCCTCGACCCCCGGGCCTTGCGGTAAGGGTCGCCATAGCCAAGCTGCCGACCAACTCTTGTGATACAAGCAACCCCGCTTTGCTTCACCCCTCCCTCTGGGAGAGAGGTTTCTACTTGCAGTGCTCCAAAAACGCTGTTCCGCTAAAAAATAGAGCGCTCTTCACAGCAAGCACCTGTTTGCACTCCCTGATTCCAAGCTACACCTTTATCCGTCTCTCACCCCGACCCAACCCAGCCCCCTGGCTTTTGAGCAAAGATTCACCCAGGGCCATTCGCTCACCCAAAGCCGCTAAGATGGAGACATGAAACCATGGGTGAGCCTAACGATGCTGATCCTGGCCGGTTGTGTACCACAACCAGGGCAGCAATCCTATCAACTAAGCGAGATTCAGGTGCTCTTCGCCGAGAACACCGAGCGCTGGACGTATTTTTACGGTGAACCCCAGGCCGTGCGGCTGGGTGAGCGCAGCCTGGCCCTGACCCGTGGCCCGTCGGCCAGTCCCCTGACCGTGGCCGATGCCCTGCTGGTGGATGGCGAGGCTCTCTATCGGGAGATTAACCCTGCCCTGCCCCGCGTAGCTCAGACCACCCGTACCTTCCCCGGTTTGCAGTTCGTGGTGCGTACCAGCCGCAACGTGCAAAGCGCCTGGCTGTTTGATGGAGGCTGGTCGCGGCTGGGCAATGTCTTTGCCAGCAATGCCGCACAGGTGGTGGAAAACCGGCCTGGCGCACCCCGACTGGCCCCCCTCTCGGAAGCCGAAAACGAGGCGGTGCTGCGGGAAATCCTGGGCCGCCGGGGGGGGCGTCCGGTGGTGGTGTACGAAATTGAGCCTCCTTTGCTGCCCAACCGCTATGAGCCCGCCCCCAACCAGAGCCGGGTAGCGGCCCTGGCCGTGCAGTATGGC
>CAZIXH010000301.1:0-9062 GCA_964543055.1 uncultured bacterium | reverse complement strand
AGCCTCAAATATGGTCTGGTGAAATTTGACTAGGTACACAATCTGGTGGTTAGATACTACTTGCAAGGCAGTCCAACTACCTACCGTTGCAGGGTGTAGAACCCAAGATGCAACTGGCAAGACTGTTTTGCATGGGTTATGGGTCTGTTTATGGAGGTGAAGGCAATGCGTAAGTGGTTAGGTTTTCTCTTCCTGTCAATTGCTGTAATGGGGCTTATGGGATCGGCCCTGGCCCAGAGCAAGGTCAGGCTTACCATTGAGAGCTGGCGCAATGACGACCTCAAAATCTGGCAAGAAACCATTCTGCCAGCCTTCATGAAGAAGTATCCCAATATCGAGGTGGTATTTTCACCAACCGCCCCCACCGAATACAACGCGGTGTTGGATACCAAGCTCAAAGCCGGAACCGCTGGCGATCTGATTACCTGTCGCCCCTTTGATAAGAGCTTGGAACTCTTCAATGCTAAACAGCTCGATGGCCTCAACGACCTGCCGGGTATGAACAACTTCTCTGCAGTGGCCAAGGCTGCCTGGAGCACCGACGACGGTAAGACTACCTTCTGTGTGCCGATGGCCTCGGTGATTCACGGCTTTCTCTACAATCGGGCCATATTCCGCGAACTTAATCTGCAGGTTCCCACCACCGAGGCCCAGTTCCTCCAGGTGCTCCAGCGCATTCAGCAAGGGGGTAAGTACAGCCCCCTGGTGATGGGTACCAAGGATCAGTGGGAATCGGCCACCATGGGTTATCAGAACATCGGCCCTACCCTGTGGCGGGGTGAGACTGGGCGGCAGGCGCTAATTGCAGGAACCCAGCAGTACAACAAGGGCGGCTTCCTGCAAGCCTTTGAAGCCCTGGCCAAGTGGCGGCCCTTCTTGCCACGGGGCTATCAGGCCCTGGCCTATCCCGATGCCCAGAATCTGTTTGCTCAGGGACGTGGAGCCATCTATCCAGCCGGATCGTGGGATATCGGTACCTTCCGCCAGATGAACCCCAGGCTCGAGCTGGGTGCCTTCAAACCCTATACTTTCCCGAATGCCACCCAATGTGTCATCAACGATCATCCCGATATCGCCATTGGTCTCAATTCAGCCAGCAAGAACAAAGAGGCGGCCAGAACCTTCCTGGCCTGGGTAGCCACAGCCGAGTTTGCACAGCTTTATGCTAATGCCCTGCCCGGCTTTTTCCCGCTAGCCAATGTCCAGTACACGGTTTCCGACCCGGTTGCGCAGACCTTCCTTAACTGGCGTAAAGAATGCCAGGCCAGCTTCCGCACGGCCTACCAGATACTCTCCCGCAACGCTAATCCCAACAATGAAAACGATCTCTGGAACGCCTCGGCACAGGTTTTGAACGGTACCTTTACGCCCAAGCAGGCCGCCGATTATGTGCAGTCTCGTCTGGCCTCCTGGTACGGGCCACAAAAGGGCAAGTAGGGCTTTTACCGGTGATGTGTATCGCTTTATCGACATTGCCAGTGCGCCCAGGCGCTAGGGTTGTGCATGCTGAAAGGTCTGGCACGATGATGCGTATGGGTAGTGAGGGCACAGCCATGCTGCGCCCTCGCTACCAGCTTCTGTGAAGTTGCATGAAACGTAGACCCTTTCCCTGGCATGTTGTGGTATTTCTGGCTCCAGCGGTGGCCATCTACTCGTTATTCATGATCTACCCGCTGATCGATTCACTGATTCTTTCCCTGCAAAACAAAAACCCTGATGGTGCAGCGGTTTTTGTGGGCTTGCAAAATTATCAGACTCTCTTTTCCAGCGAAAACTGGTCTAAACCATTTTGGAACGCTTTCTGGAACAACATAGAGTTCTTCTTATATCACATGCTGATTCAGAACCCGGTGGGCCTGCTGCTGGCAGTCTTGCTGGCCAGCCGGATTCGTGGGGCTTGGCTTTATCGCACCATTATCTTTACCCCCACCATCCTTTCAGTGGTCATCATCGGCTTTGCCTGGCGCTTGATTCTTAACCCAGCCTGGGGCATCTCCCAGGGGATTCTGGATGCTGTGGGGTTGGGGAATCTTAACCAACCCTGGCTCGGGCTGGAAAATACAGCCTTGCCTACCCTATCCTTGATCTCGGTCTGGCAGAACATCGGGATCCCCATGATGCTTTTTCTGGCCGCCCTTATCCGCATCCCTGACGAACTGCTCGAGGCCGCTCGAGTGGATGGGGCCAGCGCCTGGACCGTTTTCTGGCGTATTCAATTACCCCTAATTCTTCCCACTGTTGGGATTGTGGCCGTCTTGACCTTTGTGGGAAATTTCAACGCCTTCGACCTCATCTATGCCACCCAGGGTGCGCTGGCCGGGCCGAACTTTGCCAGCGATATCCTGGGTACTTTTTTCTTCAGAACCTTTTTTGGCTATCAGCTTCAACCTGGCGATCCCTACATGGGTGCCACGGTAGCGGGGGTAATGTTGCTGATTATCCTGACCGGTGTGCTGATCTACCTTTTTGCCTGGCAACGCCGCCTGCAGAATATCCAGTTCTAGGGGACTTATGAATCCAAGCTTTCAAACACCCATGAATTTTCGGAGGGAACCTTGACCCGTCCGGGCTGGCTGGGCACTTTGGGGGTGCATGTGGCCCTGCTGGCCTATTCGGCCCTGGCATTGTTTCCGGTGTTGCTGGTGATTGTCAATGCGTTCAAGGACAGGCTAACCATTTTCAGTGCCCCTTACGCCTTGCCCAACGCGCAGACCTTTACCCTCGAGGGTTTTCGTACCCTGCAAGCTACCGCCAATTTTCCAGCCTATTTCCTGAATAGCCTGCTGGTAACCGGGGGGGCCTTATTCCTGATCATTTTGGTCAGTTCGATGGCTGCTTTTGCGCTTGCTGAGTACGAGTTCCGGCTCAACACGCTCACAGGGCTTTACCTGGCCATTGGCATCATGGTGCCCATTCGCCTCGGAACGGTGGGCATTTTGCAACTGGCGGTGGATCTGAACCTGGTGAACACGCTCTGGATCTTGATTCTGGTCTACACGGCCCAGGGGATCCCGCTGGCGGTGTTTGTGTTGTCGGCTTTTATGCGTCAGCTACCCAGGGACTTGAAGGACGCAGCGCGCATTGACGGCGCCAGCGAGTACCGGATCTACTGGCTCACCCTCCCGTTGGTGCGCCCGGCAATTGGGTCGGTGTTGGCTATTTCGATGATTCCGATCTGGAATGACCTGTGGTTTCCGCTGATTCTGGCTCCCGGCGAGCGTACCAAGACGGTGGTGTTGGGGGCCAGCGTGTTCTTGGGACAGTTTGTCAACGACTACAATGCGGTGCTGGCGGCGCTCACGCTGGCGATTGTGCCGGCAGTGCTGCTGTATTTTGCCTTCTCGCAGCAACTGATTCGTGGCATCACATCGGGGGCGGTGAAATGAGCGTTGATAGGTGGTTGATGAAGCCTGACCGACAGGTTAGGAAAGCTCTGGAAGAGCAAAGGGCAAAAAGTGAAAAGCGCTTTCAAGAACCCAAATACTCCACTTTTGACCCTTTCCACTTGGCACGCTTTAAACTGGGCCCTTTCGGTCAGCATTCTCCGGAGGAGAGGCCATGCGCGTAGGTATCCTGGGGAGCGGAGTGATGGCGGAGGTACACGCGGCTGGCTGGCGTACTACCGGGGCTGAGCTGATGGGCTGTGCCTCGGCCAACCTCGAGCAGGCCGTTCGCCTGGCGCAGCAGTTCAACATCAAGGTCTACCAGAACTATGCCGAGCTGTTGCGGGATGTGGACATTATAGACATCTGTGTACCTACCCATCTGCATAAGCAGATGGTCTTGCAAGCTGCTGCTGCCCGGCGGCATGTGGTTTGCGAGAAGCCGATTGCCCTGAGCATACAGGATGGGCTCGAGATGATCGAAGCCTGCGATAGAGCAGGGGTGCGCTTTTTTATAGCCATGGTGGTGCGTTTCTTTCCCCAGTACCGACTGAGCCGCGAGCTGGTGGCCAGGGGGCAGATCGGCAAGCTGGGTGTGATGCGTCTCAAGCGGGTCTCGTATGCCCCGCAGAAGCCTGGAGATAACTGGTATCTCGACGAATCACGCTCTGGCGGGATGGTCGTAGACCTCATGATTCATGACTTCGACTATGCCCGCTGGCTAGGGGGCGAGGTGGAGCGGGTGTTTGCCCGCCTCAACAAAGCTTCCGACGGCCCTGGGCAGTATGCTCAGGCCATCTTGCGGTTCAGGGACGGGCCAATGGCCCTGATCGAGGGGGGATGGGCCTATCCGCCTGGGGTTTTTCGCACCGCCATGGACCTTTCCGGAACCGAGGGTCTCATTGAATGGAGTTCGGATGAGCATGCGCCGGTGCGCAGCTTTTTGCTGCAAAGGCCGGGTGAGGCGGCTTCGGTGGGCTTACCGATCTCGGGTCTGTCCGACGACCCCTATGCACTGGAGCTGCAACATGCTTATCGGTGTATCCAGACCGGCGAACCCTTCGAGGTGACAGCCCAGGATGGCCTCGAGGCCCTGCGCATTGCCCTGGCAGTCAAGGAATCTATCGCTACCGGCAAACCGGTTACGTTGTGAGGCCACCATGCGTATTGGCATCCTGAGTTTTGCCCACCTCCATGCAGAAGGCTACCAGGCCCACCTCAGGGGCATGCCCGGCGTCGAGCTGGTCGGTTTTTCGCATGAAGACCCTGCCGAGGGCAAGCACTTTGCCGAAACCTATGGGTTGCGCTGGTTTTCGCGCCACCAGGATCTGCTGGCCGAAGGGCTGGATGGAGTACTGGTGTGCTCGGAAAATGCCCGACACCGCGAACTGGTCGAGATGGCTGCGCAGGCTAAGTGTCAGATTTTATGCGAAAAGCCCATCGCGACCAATCCAGCCGATGCCAGAGCCATGCAAGCCATTTGCGAGGCTCACGGGGTTCACTTCATGACGGCTTTCCCGATGCGTTTTGATCGTTCAACCCAGGCGGTGCGCTCTACCCTCTTGGAGGGGCGCTTGGGGCGTATTTATGGTGTCAACGGGATCAACCACAGTGAAATCCCCACTGCACACCGGAGTTGGTTTGCCGAAAAGGCTCTGGCAGGCGGGGGCGCCGCGATGGATCACATCGTTCACCTGGCCGACCTGCTCCGCTGGTATTTTGCGGCAGAAGTCCGCGAAGTTTATGCCGAGTTGGACAACCTTTTCTACCCCGATGCGGTGAAAGTAGACACTGCTGGACTGCTGTTATTGTCACTCTCCAACGGCGTGCAGGCCAGTATTGACTGTAGTTGGAGCCGTCCTACCTGGTACCCCCGCTGGGGTCACCTCAAAATGGAAGTAGTGGGGGAGAAGGGCACCGTGGTGTTGGATGCGTTCGCTCAACATCTAACGCTGTATTCGCGCGGAGCGGATCGTAACCCTAGCTGGGTGGGCTTTGGCCCCGACCCCAACCGGGCCATGCTCGAGGAGTTCATAGCTAGCATCCGAGAACAGCGTCCACCCAGCATCACTTGGCACGACGGCTATCAGGCCATGCAGGTTGCCCTGGCGGCTTATGAATCTTCTAGCAGCAAATCCGTGGTTAGGCTATAGGGTTGCCACTCCAGATAACGCTCGAGTTTACGCCATCTGTGACATAAATTCTCTTACCATGAGGTATGTCCATTCAAATACGAATCAAAAATTTGTTGGTGCAAATTGAGGCGGAGAGTTTTCGTTTGTGCCGGGTCGAGTCGCACCCTGCCTTCAAGTCCTGGCTCACCCGAGAACCCAGACTGAGCGAAGGGCTGGTTAGTGTGCGGAAACTCTGGAAGATCTTCTGCGACGACGTCAGCCACGACGACCCCTTGGTGCCGCAGTATATTGACCAGGTCGAGAAAACTACCAGCGATATCTCGCGTAGCATTGACCAGATGTACCAGGCGCTGGGCTTTGAGCAGCCCTCAAGTACCCGCAACCCCAACTGAGCCGCCCCCAATCTACCCATACAGAAACGTAAAACAAACCTAATCCCAACAACTTAACTGCGCATCCTCATTGAAAACAGCCACCCTTCGGCAAAGCCGAAGGGTCGAAATGAAGGTATGGTGTGGCTCTTTACACGGATTTCTTGTGATTCATCTTGTGGATGAAAAACCCGGATAGTTATGGGGAAGCAGCCCACGCTCGAAAGCGGCTTTGCTAAGTTCTTCGCGGAAGTTGGGGTGGGCAATGCTGATAAGGGCTTGGGCCCGCTCGCGCAGGCTCTTGCCAAATAGCTCGGCTACCCCATATTCGGTCACGACATAGTGGACATCGGCCCTGGTTGTCACAACCCCTGCACCGGTTTTTAGCAGCGGGACAATGCGGCTAAAAGTGTTGTTCTTGCCGCTGCTGGGCAGGGCAATGATGGGCTTGCCGCCATTGCTGGCTGCTGCTCCTCGGATGAAGTCGAGCTGCCCACCGAAGCCGGAGTAGATGCGGGTGCCAATGGAATCGGCGCAGACCTGACCGGTGAGGTCAACCTCGAGGGCTGAGTTAATGGCAATCATGTTGTCGTTGCGGGCCACATTGAAGGGGTCGTTAACCCAATCTGCGGGTCGCATCTCGAAGAGGGGGTTGTTGTGGACAAAGCGGTAAAGCCGTTCGGAACCCAGCACGAAGGTGCCCACCACCTTGCCCGGCAGCAGGCTCTTACGCTGTCCGGTCACGATGCCTTTTTCCAGGGCTTCCATCACCCCGTCGGAAACCATCTCGGTGTGAATGCCGAGGTCTTGCCGTCCGGTCAGGTTGGCGAGCACGGCATCGGGGATGGCTCCAATCCCCATCTGCAAAGTGCAGCCATCGTCAATGAGGTCGGCCACATATTTGCCGATTTTGGCCTCGACCTCTCCAAAAGTGTCTCGAGGCAACACCGGTAGCGGGAAGTCCACCTCTACAAAGGCTGCAAATTTGGAGACATGTACAAAGGTGTCTCCCAGGGTACGTGGCATTTGCGGGTTGACCAGGGCGATGACCCGCCGGGCTTTCTCAACCGCCGCCTTGGCCGCGATAATCTCTACCCCCAGGCTGACAAAGCCAAATTCATCCGGGGGAGAAACCTGCACCAGCGCATAATCCAGCGGTAAAACCCCCCGTTTGAATAGCCAGGGAACCTGATGCAGCATCACGGGCACATAGTCTGCCCGCCCGCTATTAACGGCTTCCCGGTCAGCGGGGCCTACAAATAGTGAACGGCGGCGAAAGTGCCCCTCCATCTCGGGAGCCAGAAAGGGGTCGGAGCCCAGTTGGAGCACGTGAACCAGTTCAACGTTTTCCAGTTCGTCTTTGCGCTTTGCCAGGGCCTCCAGAAGGGGGGTCGGGGTAGCGGCGTTGCCCGAGACATAGATCCTCGAGTTGCTCTTGACCATTCCGGCAGCCAGTTCCAGGTCGGCCAGTTTGCTCTGATAGACCTTTTCAACCTCGCTGCGACCCAGGGCCTTGCCAGTGCGTGAAATTGTTTCCATGAACCCATGCTAGCGCTGCCAAGGCGGGACAGATGACCGGGGCGTTTGGTATCGGACAAGGGGACAGGATGAGTAAAAGACGAAGGAACAAGAGAGGGGGTTTTTTTGACCTACACTGTACTTCCTGACCTGAAAGGCTGGGCTACCCAACAGCCCCGCTTGGCTCTTGGTCGTAACGCGAATATAACGCTCGAGCCGCTACGCTAAGGGACATGAAAGGGGGAGTCATGCGCCCAAAGGCGGTGACACTCATCGTCCGAATGTGGCAAGGGCCCGATGGCACCGTGAAGGCATCTGTCAAACCCGCCGATGGGGGAGAGACCCAGCACTTCCCCGATCTGGCGGCCTTACTGCATTACCTCGAGCAAGCCCAGCAAGAGTTTGATGAAAAACCAGGAGAATCACAGGGTCTGCGCTAAGGTCGGGGTTTGGCCGCAATCGAGTTGGCCTCGGTCAGCTGTTTGGCTTTTGCGTCCGGCAAGATAAAACCTGCCGAAACCACATACTTAAGAGCATCCTCGATGCTGATGTCTAGAGGAATTACATCCGCAGTAGGGACGATTATAGCCATCCCCGAGGCCGGTACGGGGCTGGTCGGAACCAGCACCACGGTATAGCCCTCCGGTAAGGGGGACAACCTCTTTCCTACTTCCGGGCTGGCGATAAAGCAGAGAACATATAAGCCCTTGCGGGGATACTCGACTAAAGCGGCCCTCTGGAACTGCACCTCTGGCTGCCCTAACAAGGTGTGAGATATTTGCTGAACTGCGTTGTACACCTCACGTACCAGCGGGATGGTTTTGATGCTACGGTCAATGGCCCCGAAAATTAGGCGGCCAACATAATTGCCTGCTAGCGCCCCCACCAGCGCCACCAGTCCAAGCGTTGCCACAATTCCTAAAATTGGCAGAAAGGGCAACAACCACCGGGAGGGTTCCGCATCTACAGTTCGCAAAATACTTCCGATAATGTTGTTCGACCAGTTGTAGACCCACACCAGTACATAAATGGTCACGGCGATGGGAAGCGTGGAGAGCAGACCGGTCAGGAAGTAGCGGCGAAGTCTGGAACCCATATATCTCAAGAGTCTAAGTCCGGTCTGCCTCTTGAATAGGGTTTCCCTCACCGATACCCCAATTACCGTACCTCCAGGTGCTTTCGCAGCGTCTTTGCACTGTATCTACCCATCACAGATTGGGGTACTGTGTTTTGAGCCGGCTGAGCAAACGGGCCTCAAGGATCTGATCAGCTCAATTGGGCACAACATAGAGCCCCTCTTCTCATCCAAGGCTGCTACACTCAGGCCCGTGAATGCCTTTGCTGACTGGCTTTTTGTGGTGGTGTGGTTAGTGGCCCTATTTGCTACCTTCATCCCGGTGGTGCCTGCCGGGTTCATCATTGTCGGGACGGCCCTGCTGCATGAACTGTTGGTGGGGTTTAGCGAGATTTCTCCGTCGGTCTGGATTGCTCTGGCAATTTTGACGGTATGGTCTTCGCTGGAGGACAATATCGGGGGGTCTTTGGGGGCCAAACACTTCGGCGGCAGCCGCCAGGGGGTATGGGGTGATTTTATCGGGGGCATTATGGGTATTTTTGTGCTGCCCCCGCTGGGGTTGTTTCTGATGCCTCTGATA
>CAZIXH010000300.1:0-16077 GCA_964543055.1 uncultured bacterium | reverse complement strand
GGGGTGGGCCTAGCGCGTCAGGCTCACCAGCTCGATAACCACCTGCTCGCTCTGGCTTTTCACCAGCCCCACGTTGGGGGCGTACCAGGAGGTGCTTTTCACGCTCAGGTTCAGGGGGCTGCTCCGGCCCCCCATGGTCATGGTGCCACGGGTGGTCTGAGTGCTCTCTACCTTGAGGGCCGTAAAGCGTCCGGCAGGCACGCTCACGCTCTCCTGGCCCACCACTTTGCTGGTGGTGCTGACGCTTTGCTCCATCTGGATGGTCAGGTTGCCCTGCTGGGCCTCCCCGCTTGCCTCATAGCTGTAGCTCCAGCTACTCCCCACCCGCAGGCTTTGGGGCAGCACCACCCCGGTGGCCTTGCGGGTTTTGAACTTCATCTGCAAGCCGGTCTGGCCGGAGGGGGCGAATTCGGGCTGGGTGAGGCCCCTGGCATCGCACGTCCAGCGGCTGTCGAAACCGAAGCTGGTAAAGGTGAAGCGCTGGATAAAGCGATCCGCTTTGACCTCCAGGGTCTGGATGGTATAAGGGTTCTTGTCCACGCTCGAGCGATACGTCCAGACCCAGCCCTCGCGCACCGGGTAGAAGGGATGGTCACACTTGGCCCAGGCGGCTGTGCCCAAAACCACCAACGCTAGAACGCCGAGGATGCTTCGCATGGCAGGCTCCTTTGTTCGAGCATAGCCGAGGCGGTGTTATGTGGGCGTTATGGTTGGTGTGGGCTCTCGAGCCCCCTTTGCAGGAGAGGGGTCTTGAGTGGCTGATGCAGCAGCCACCCCGAAGGCTCAGCCCACCTCCAACTGCATCTTCATCCAGGGGGCCGAGTTGTGGAAGTTGGCCACCGCGCTGCCGGGCGGCACCAGCCGGTCACAGGCCGCTCGAATATCCTCCGGTAGGGTCATGTCCAGCACCGGAAGCAGGTGCTTTAGCTGTTCCACACTCCGGGGCCCGATGATGGGGGCGGTGATGCCGGGTTGATCCTTGACCCACAGGATGGCCAGTTGCGCGGGGTCGTAGCCGGCCTCCCGGGCCAGCTTCACAAAACGGTTGCCCATCTGCACCGCCCTGTGCGAGACCCGCTCGGCGTAAATCCCCCCGCGCAGGCTGGCGCGGGAGCCTTCGGGGCGAAGCGCCTCGTCGGCGTAGCGTCCGGCCAGCATCCCCATGGCCAGGGGCGACCAGGGCAGAACGGCCAGGTTGTAGGCCTGGGCCATGGGAATCAGCTCGTTCTCGATGCGCCGATCCAGCAGATTGTAGGGCGGCTGCTCCGAGACAAAGCGCACGTACCCCTTCAGCTCGCTGACCAGAATACCCTCCAGCACCTTCCAGGCCGGGGCCGTCGAACTGCCGATGTAGCGAACCTTGCCCTGGCGCACCAGGTCGGTCAGGGCCGATAGGGTCTCGTCTATGGGCATGTCGAAAACAGGGCGGTGAAGCTGGTAGAGGTCAATGTAGTCGGTTTGCAGTCGCCGCAGCGAGTCCTCGCAGGCCCGTATCAGGTGGAGCCTCGAGTTCCCCCGGTCGTTGGGGCCGGGGCCGGTTGGGTAATGGGCCTTGGTGGCGATGATGGCCTCATGCCGCCGCCCGCTTTCCTTGAGCGTTGCACCAATCACCCGCTCGGCCTCGCCCTGGCGGTAGCTGTTGGAGGTGTCAATCAGGTTGATGCCCGCATCCAGTGCCCGCAGAATCATGCGCCTGGACTCGTCCTCGGAGGTGGGGTTCAGGATGTTGTCGGTTCCCAACGCCAGCGGTGCGACCTTGACACCGGTTCGACCCAGATTGCGGTATTCCATGGATAGCTCCCCTCAGGGGTGTGCGGAGATGCTGTTCGCAAAAGTCCGCAGCAAAAAGACCTTGAAACCAAGCCCGCTGTGATTTCCTTGCTCGAGGCATGCTCGACGAGAGCCCCAGGTTGACGGCTACGGGCCTCGAGGCTGCCTTCACCTGGCGGCAAACCCGGCATCCACCAGCACCAGCGAGCCGGTCATGTAGCTGGCCTTGCTCGAGGCTAGAAAAAGCACTACCTGGGCAATTTCCACCGGGTCGGCCAGGCGGCCCATCGGTACCGTATCGGCCAGGCGTTGCAGAAGTTCGGGGGTGACGGGTTCCTTGCGCTCGGACTGGAGCATGGGGGTATTCACCTCGCCAGGGCAGACCGCATTGATGCGGATGCCATCCCTGGCGTGGTCGAGGGCCAGTGCGCGGGTGAGGTTGTGTACGGCGCCCTTGCTGGCACAGTAGGCGGCTACCCCGGCGGCCCCCAGGTCGCCCCAGATGGAGCCGAAGTTGACGATGGCGCCGCTACCCTGAGGCTTCATGGCCTTGATGGCAGCCCGGCACATGAAGAAAGTGCCGCTCACGTTCACCCCCATGATGCGGTTCCACTGCTCGTCGGTGGTGTGCTCGCCGCTGGCCCGCACGATGATGCCCGCTGCATTGACCAGCACATCCAGCCGCCCATGCCGCCGTACCGTTTCTTCTACCACGGTGTTACAGAAGGCCGAATCGCTCACATCCCCAACCCGCACTTCTGCCCCCAGTTCAGTTGCGACCTGGTGGGCCCGTGCCTCGTTGCGATCCACTATCACCACCTGGGCCCCGGCCCTGGCAAACTCTCTGGCAGAAGCCTCCCCCATGCCCGAGGCGCCTCCAGTAACGATAACGACGGTATTCTTGAACTCCATTCCATGCTCCTTGATTAGCCCCTTCGATTGTATTGATTTTGCGAAGGGGGGGTCAACGCTCCAGGCCGAAGGGACGTTTTCACCAATTGACACTGGTATACTTCCAACGGAATAGTTTTTATCCGAACGGTCGGTTTTTGAGGAGGTCCAATGGTTCAAATCGCAGTACCCAAAGAAACTGCCTCGGGTGAACGCCGGGTTGCGCTCACGCCGGAGGTGGTGGGTCGTCTGATCAAGGAAGGCTGGGGGGTGCGCCTCGAGGCTGGTGCGGGCGCCGAGGCTTATTACAGCGACGACGCGTACCGCAGCGCCGGTGCCGAAGTGCTGGCCAGAGAACAGCTCTTCAAGGGTGCACAGGTGGTTTTTACGGTACAACCCCTGGACCAGCTGGATCTGGCCCAGCTCGAGCCCGGCACCATTGTGGCGGGCCTGATGTACCCCCACCGCAGCCCGGCACGGGTACAGGCCATGGCTAAGGGCAAACTCTCGGCCCTGGCGATGGAGCTCGTACCCCGCATTACCCGGGCTCAGAGTATGGACGTGCTCTCCTCGCAGGCTACCGTGGCCGGCTATGTGGCCGCCCTGATAGCCGCTCGAGAGAGCAGCCGCTTTTTCCCCATGCTCACGACCGCAGCGGGCACCATCCGCCCTGCCAGGGTCATGGTGATGGGGGTGGGCGTGGCGGGCTTGCAGGCCATTGCTACGGTGCGCCGCCTGGGGGCCAATGTCTGGGCCTACGACGTTCGCAAAGCGGCAGCCGAGCAAGCCCTGTCGCTCGGGGCCAAGGTTATCGAGCTACCCATCAGCGCCGAGGGCGAAGGGGGCTATGCCCGCGAGCTTACCGAGGAAGAAAAGAAAATCCAGCACGAAGCCCTCGCCAAAGAGGTGGGCAGCATGGATGCGGTCATCACCACCGCCCAGATTCCGGGCCGCAACGCGCCCATCCTCATTACCAAGGATATGGTCGAGCGGATGAACCCCGGTGCGGTGGTGATAGATCTGGCTGCCGAGTCCGGGGGCAACTGCGAGCTGACCCAGCCCGGCAAGACGGTGGAGGTGAACGGGGTCAAGATTGTTGGGCCCCTGAACCTGCCCAGTGCCCTCTCGGTGCACGCCAGCGAGATGTACGCCAAGAACCTCTACAACCTCTCCAAACTGCTCATCAAAGATGGTCAACTCGCCCCTGACTGGAGCGACGAGATTCTGGCCGGGGCTCTTCTAACCCACCAAGGCGAGATTACCCATGCGCCGACCAAGGCGCTCGTTGGAGGTGCCTGATGGACTCAACCTGGGCTGCACTGTATATCTTTTTGTTGGCGGCTTTTACTGGTTACGAAGTGATTAGCCGGGTGCCGGTGATTTTGCACACCCCCCTGATGTCGGGCTCTAATTTTATTCACGGCATTGTGGTGGTGGGGGCCATGGTGGTACTGGGGCACGCCGAGACGCCCCTCGAGCAGGCCATTGGCTTCTTCGGGGTCATTCTGGGAGCCGCCAACGCTGCGGGGGGCTACGCCGTGACCGAACGGATGCTGGAAATGTTTGAGCGCAAGCCGAAAGGAGGCCAATAGCTCACAACCGATAGCCCTGAGCCCCCTGCGGGCTTTCTGGCTACCGTCCAATGCTATATATCGCTATGGAAAACTTTGTCGAGCTTATCTACTTCCTGACGGCGCTCCTGTTTATTCTGGGCCTCAAGCGCATGTCCTCGCCCAACACGGCCCGTAGCGGGGTGATCTGGGCCGGGGTGGCCATGGTGGCGGCAACGCTGGCGACCTTCCTGCTCCCCAACATGCACAACCAGCTTTTGATGCTGGTGGCTATCGTCATCGGCACGGTGGTGGCCTGGATTGCCGCCAAGCGCGTGCAGATGACCGACATGCCCCAGATGGTGGCCATCTATAACGGCATGGGTGGGGGCGCTGCCGGGGCCATTGCGGCGGTGGAGCTTCTGCGCGGAGAGTTTGGCGAGGCCCAGGGGCTCAAGTTGCTGGCTATTCTGGGTGCGCTGATCGGTTCGGTGTCCTTCACCGGGAGCCTGATTGCCTTTGCCAAGCTACAGGGCCTCATGTCGAGCCGCCCCATCCAGTTCCCAGCGCAAAAGCTGATCAATGCGGGTGTGGGGGTGGGGGCCTTGCTGCTGGCTTTGTGGGTACTCTTCAGTCAGCCGGGCTTCCCTATCCTGGCCTTTTTCCTGCTGGCCCTCAGCTTTGGGGTCTTGATGACCCTGCCCATTGGCGGTGGGGATATGCCGGTGGTAATTTCGCTCTACAACGCCTTCACCGGCCTGGCGGTAGGCTTTGAGGGCTTTGCCATCGGGAATGCTGCCCTGATTGTGGCCGGTACGGTGGTCGGTGCGGCGGGTACGCTGCTCACCCTCCTGATGGCCAAGGCCATGAACCGCAGCCTGTGGAGCGTGCTGGTAGGGGGCTTTGGCGTTGAGCAGGAAGCAGGTGAGGTGAAGGGCAGTCTCAAGCCGATTGACCTGGAAGATGCGGCGGTCATGCTGGCCTATGCTTCCAAGGTTATCTTTGTACCCGGTTACGGAATGGCGGTGGCCCAGGCCCAGCACAAGCTGCGCGAGGTGGCGGACGTGCTCGAGGCCAAGGGTATCGAGGTCAAGTATGCCATTCACCCGGTGGCGGGCCGCATGCCGGGGCACATGAACGTGCTGCTGGCCGAGGCAGGCGTGGCCTACGACAAACTCTACGACCTCGAGGACATCAACCCCGAGTTCCCCCAGGCCGACGTAGCGGTGGTGATCGGCGCCAACGACGTGGTCAACCCCGCCGCCCATCGCAAGGGCTCTCCGCTTTACGGCATGCCGATCCTCGACGTGGACAAGGCCAAGAACGCCATTGTCATCAAGCGCGGGCAGGGTAAGGGGTTTGCCGGGGTCGAGAACGAGTTGTTCTTCGCCGACAACACCCGCATGCTCTATGGTGATGCCCAGGGGGTACTGGGGCAATTGGTGCAGTCACTCAAGAAACTGTAATGCAGGTCTTCGCAGCTCCCTCGAGTTTCCGCTTGGTCTAGTTGCTCGTTTCAAACCTTCCTTTGCATCGCAGGGGAAGGTTTCTTTTTGCAGTACCCAGTGACCCCCGGTACATATTGACCAGGCTTCGCTGGGTAAAAATGCAACAACTCTGTAATAGATTCTTATACCAACTCTGCGCGTGAGCGGCGCTAAACGTGCCCCTCACTTGCCGCGCCAGGGGGCGCGTCCGAGGGACTTGTATATCGCTTTTGGGTCACTTGTGAGCAGAGTTGGTATTACGCGGGCGCAACTTAACAGGAGCACCTGAACGACTCAACCACTCATTGAAACCCCCTTTTTTGAAATGATTCTCGGGTTGACAGTTCATGTGGCCTGGGGTACACTCCCCGTTGGAAGGTCTTCCACAAACAAAAGTGCACTCAGTCGAGTTAGACAACGATTGATGGAAGCACTTCCACTGAAACAGGAGGAAACATGAAGAAGTGGCTGGTAGGTGCATTAGCCCTGACTCTCACAGTCGGTGGGCTGGCCTTTGCCCAAGGGGTGACGATTCGTGTAGCGGGCGACTCGACCGCTGTAGGCGAGGGTGGCCGCTGGATGAAGGCCAAATCCGAAGAGTGGGCCCAGAAAACCGGCAACAAAATCGAGTACATTGACTCGCCTGCCGATACCAACGACCGTCTGGCCCTGTACCAGCAATACTGGGCAGCCCGCAGCGCCGATGTGGACGTGTACATGATCGACGTGATTTGGCCCGGCATTGTAGCGCCTCACGCTGCCGACCTCAAGCAGTTCTTTACCGAAGCAGAGTTAGGCCAGTTCTTCCCTCGCATTGTGGAAAACAACACCATCCGGGGCAAGCTGACCTCGATCCCCTTCTTCACCGATGCGGGTCTGCTCTACTACCGCACCGACCTGTTGCAGAAATACGGCTTCCAGCGTCCGCCTCAGACCTGGACCGAGCTCGACCAGCAAGCCACCCGCATCCAGGCCGGTGAGCGCCAGGCAGGCAACCGCGACTTCTGGGGCTTTGTCTGGCAGGGGAAAGCCTATGAGGGCCTGACCTGCGATGCCCTCGAGTGGATTTTCTCTATGGGCGGGGGCCGTATCATCGAGCCCGATGGCCGCATTAGCATCAACAATCCCCAGGCCATTGCCGCCCTCAACATGGTGCGCAGCTGGGTGGGCCGTATCTCGCCTCCAGGGGTGACCAGCTACGCTGAAGAAGAAGCCCGCAACGCCTTCCAGTCGGGCAATGCCGCTTTCATGCGCAACTGGCCGTATGCTTACAGCCTGGGTCAGACTGAAGGCAGCGCTGTGCGTGGCAAAATTGGCGTGACCGTGTTGCCCCGTGGCGCAGGCTCGGGGGGCCGCAATGCTGCTACCCTGGGTGGCTGGCAGTTGATGGTATCGACCTACTCGAAGAACCAGAAGGTGGCCGCCGACCTTGTCAAGTATCTCACCAGCGTGGAGATTCAGAAGGACAACGCCATCAGCCTGTCGCGTCTACCTACCCGCCCGGCCCTGTACAATGATCCCCAGGTGCTGGCTAAGAACGCCTTCTTCAAAGACCTGCTGCCCGTCTTCCAGAACGCCGTGGGTCGTCCTTCGGGCGTAGCCGGCGCTCGCTATAACCAGGTCTCCGAAGCCTTCTGGACGGGTGTACATGAGGCCATCACCGGACGTAAGCCCGCCGCCCAGGCTGTGCGGGACATGGAAGCGGCCTTCCGGCGCATTCTGCGCTAGGCCGTTTGGGAAAGCCTTGTTGGGGAATGGGGTCGGATATCCGGCCCCATTCTTTCATAGCAAAGGGTTGAGCGTTTCAAAAGCGCCTGCACGTTCCCAAGACGCAGGTCTTGCGTTGTAGGTAAGTACAGTGTCATAAAGGAGCCTATACATTCTGGTGAACCTTGGCCCGAACGCTCGCCAACCAGTCTCTCAAGTGACGGCCGTCATTGCGAGGAGGCCAACGGCCGACGAAGCAATCCAGGAGATGTTTGCCAGACTATCGGCGGGCTTTGGCGATCTGGATTGCTTCGCATCCTGCGGATGCTCGCAATGACGTGAAGGCTTGCTGGATTGGGGTGAGAATGTACAGGTGTCTAAACGACTCTGCATTTAGGCGAAAACCACGGGTATTCTGTGCAGAACCGGTGCATTTGGAAATTGCTGGCTTGAGCCGATATAGTATCGGAGTCTTGGAACAATATCGCCAAGCTGCTTGTGCAGGTCGGCTGGGGTGGAGGTGAATATAGATGCTTACTCTTCGACAAACCCGTTTGGCCTGGCTGCTGGTCTTGCCTACGCTGCTGGTAGTGGCCTTTGTGGCAGGTTATCCGCTGGCCCAGGTGTTTTACTACTCGTTTCACCGGGCCGACATCTCTTTTGTGGAGCCCACCGAGTTTGTGGGTTTCAAGAACTACCTTTTTTTGCTCCAGGACCCCGATTTTAGGGGGGCTCTCTGGAACACCTTGCGGTTTACCTTTGTTTCGGTTTTCCTCGAGACCGTTCTGGGTCTGGCTATTGCCCTGGTAATCCACTCCAACTTCAAGGGGCGCGGCATCGTGCGGGCCGCTATCCTGATCCCCTGGGCCATCCCGACGGTGGTCTCGGCCAAGATGTGGCAGTGGATGCTCAACGACATCTACGGGGTGATTAACGTAATCCTGGTCAACACCGGCCTGGTGGCTAACAAGATTGCCTTCCTGGCCAACCCCAACACGGTGCTGTGGGCGATGGTGGCGGTGGACGTCTGGAAAACCACGCCCTTTATGGCTTTGTTGCTGCTGGCCGGGTTGCAGCTCATTCCCAGTGACATCTACGAGGCCGCCGACATTGACGGAGCCAGTCGCTGGCAGCAGTTCTGGACGCTGACCCTGCCGCTCCTGACCCCGGCCCTGGTGGTAGCGCTCATTTTCCGTACCCTGGATGCGCTGCGGGTCTTCGACGTGATTTTTGTGATGGTAGGGGTCAACACCGCTACCCGCAGCCTGGCTATCTACAACCGCCAGACCCTGATCGACTTCCAGGACTTGGGATATGGGTCGGCTATATCGGTAGCCATTCTGGTCATCATCTTTGTCTTTGTGGTGCTGTACATGCGCGTAGCGGGACGGGGGGTGCGCGGTGAGGACTAAAGGCTTGTCTTACTACGCTGGGCGGGTGCTGTTCTACCTGCTGGTGGTTTTTATTGTGGTGTACAGCGTGTTCCCCTTTTACTGGGCTGTGATTAGCAGCTTCAAGACCAGCGATGCCCTTTTTAGCTCCAACCCCAGCTTTTTGCCCACGCCCTTTACCCTCACGCATTACCAAAACGTGTTCAGTGGAGCGGAGTTTGGCCGGAACCTGCTTAACAGTTTGATTGTGGCCGGTGGAGCCACCCTGATCTGTTTGGTGCTGGGGGTCATGGCAGCCTACGCCCTGGGTCGTTTGCGCTTTCCGCCCAAGAACGCGGTGCTCTACATCGTGCTGGCCATGACCATGTTCCCCCAGGTTTCGGTGCTTTCGGGGATGTTCGTATTGCTGCGCGAGACCAACCTGTTCAATACCCACGCGGGGTTGATTCTCTCGTACCTGCTCTTTACCCTGCCCTTTACAGTCTGGGTGCTGACCGGCTATTTCCGTGGATTGCCGCGGGAGCTCGAGGAGGCCGCTTACGTGGACGGGGCTACCCCTATCCAGACTTTGCTCCAGGTTATGCTGCCCCTCACCGGACCCGGTCTGGTGACTACCGGCTTGCTGGCTTTTATCGCTGCCTGGAACGAGTACCTTTTTGCCCTGACCTTTACCATCGGCAACAACGTGCGTACCGTTCCGGTGGCCATTGCTTCCTTTGGTGGGGCCACCCCCTTCGAGATTCCCTGGGGTTCGATTATGGCGGCCTCGGTGGTGGTGACGGTTCCGCTGGTGATTCTGGTGCTGATCTTCCAGCAGCGTATTGTGGCCGGTTTGACGGCGGGCGCCGTCAAGGGATAGTCAAAAGGCATATGATGGGCCGGTATGACTGCCCAGGAAGCGTACCGCTGGCTTTTGGAACACAGCAAAGAGACCGCCTATCTGGCCTCGTTTAGCAAACTCGCGAGCTGGGACCAGGCCACCTACACCCCCAAAAAAGGCCACCCCCATCGGGCCATGATGCAGGCTACGCTGGCCAGGCTGCTGCATCAGCGAGCTACCGACCCCCGTATTGGGGAGATGCTTGCCACGGTGGAGGGCTCGAGCTGGCTGGGAGAGCCTACGTCTGTGGAAGTCGTGAACGTGCGGGAGTGGCGGCGGGCCTACGACCTGCAGACTAAAATTCCCGAGCGGCTGGCCGTAGAGCTAGCTCAGGCTACCAGCGAGGGAGAAGCTATCTGGCAAGAGGCCCGTCCCAAGAACGACTGGCAAGGCTTCAAGCCCATTCTAAAGAAGATTTTTGCCCTGACCCGCGAAGCAGCCGACGCAATTGGCTACAAGGAGGAACGCTACGATGCCTTGCTAGACCAGTATGAGCCGGGGGCCACAGCCCGTCAGGTGGAAGTTATCTTCGGGCAGTTGCGGGAGGCCACCGTACAGTTGCTGGGGCGCATTCAGGGCAGCCCCCGCAGGCCCGATACCTCAATACTCCGCCGCCACTTTCCCCAGACCGCGCAAGAGGCTTTTGGTAAGGAGGTCATTGCCAGGATTGGCTTCGACCTGGAAGCCGGGCGACTGGATGTGGTGGCCCACCCCTTCATGCAGGGGATTGGCCCTGGCGATGTGCGCCTGACCACCCGCTACTTTGAGAACTACTTTAACGCGGGTTTCTTCGGAATCGTGCATGAGATGGGGCATGGGCTATACGGGCAGGGGCTGCTGCCCGAACATTTTGGGACACCCATGGGAAGCGAAATCTCCCTGGGCATGCACGAGTCGCAAAGCCGTACCTGGGAAAACCTGGTAGGGCGTAGTCTGGGCTTCTGGCGCTACTTCTGGCCTGCGGCCCAGCAGCGCTTTGAATCCTTGCGCAATGTAAGCCTGGAAGATTTCCATTTTGCGATTAATGCGGTCGAGCCCAGCCTGATACGGGTGGAGGCCGACGAAGTGACCTATAACCTCCATATTCTGATTCGCTTTGAGATTGAGCTGGCTTTGTTGCGCGGTGAGCTGGATATTGACGAGGCCCCCGAAGCCTGGGATGCCAAGTACCAGGCCTATCTGGGGGTTCAGTCGCCTGCAATCCGGGATGGGTTGATGCAGGATGTGCACTGGTCGGCGGGACTGATTGGTTATTTCCCTACCTATTCACTGGGCAACCTTTATGGGGCGCAGTTGTTTGTGCAAGCCGAAAAAGACCTGGGGCCCCTCGAGGCCCAGTTTGAGCGAGGCGAGTTTGCCCCCTTGCTGAACTGGACCCGGGAAAAGATTCATCACCAGGGGAGCCGCTACTGGCCCCGCGACCTGCTAAAGCAGGTGACGGGCGAAGACCTCAACCCGCAGTACCTGATAGACTACCTGAACCGCAAATTTGGCATGCTGTATGCGCTGTGACCTCAAAAAGTCTGAGGCTGGGTGAGCGCCTGAGCCGCGACCTGATGAACCACCGCCCTGAACTTACCCCAGTCGGCCCAGGTAGCTCCGAGTTCTTTGGAGAAATCGGGGGGTAGGCCCTCGAGTTTCTGGGCAATTTCCAGCAGACCCGGCGCGGTAACCTCTTGAAAATCGCTGATTTGCTCGAGGTAGTCTTGTGGTTGCGGCGTGCCGTCGGCAGCCAGCATGAAAACATAGCTATGAAACAGGCGGCCATCGTTATGTTGATAGGTAATGTGGGCCAGATACCGCAAAATTTGGGCTTGCAGCCCGGTTTCTTCCAGACTTTCGCGCTCGAGGGCTTCCATTACCGATTCACCGGGCAAAATACTCCCGGTGGGCAAGCGGTAAACCCCAGCAGGATAAAAGGGTTTGGTGATAGTCAGAAGCTTACTGTTGGGTCGCTGATACACCAGACAAACTTCCGCAATACGGGTTCTGCTAACCGCCAAATAGGAGTTGGTGCCCAGATTCCGGGTGATTTCGTAGGGTCTGCCAAAGCGCAGGGCCAACTCTAGTAGCTCTTGCTGCATACAAAAAAACTACCATAATCTGTGCGGTTGAATTTACCCCGGTTCTTGTTGAGATTAACAAAAAAATACCTTGACCCACAGAACAGGCTTGTTATGTGAGCGAATGTCATTAATTTTCAACCGGGAAACGAATTTGGCGTAACGTCTGATATGACCTTTAAAGACCGAGAGCCAGTGCTAACTTGGTAGCGATGCATTGGCGTTCGGGAAAATGGTTAATCGTACTCAGTGGATTTGTGATTGCTCTGAGTTTGCTGGACACGGCAACTAAAGTTGAGAGTGTCTGGTATTTCCCAGAGCTCGCCGTGATGTTTTTGAGCCTTTTGGCAATTGGTTCTCTGGCACTGGAGCGCCAGAAACACCAGCGAAGTGAGAGCCGCTTTCGCGCCCTGGTCGAGACCTCACCCGATGGGATTATCGAGGTGGACGACAGCGGTACCATTTTGTACTGCAACGCCAGCTATCTGCGGCTGGTGGGGGCAACACGGCCCGAGCAGGTGGTCGGGCAAAAGGTGACGCAGTTTCTGCATCCCGACTACCATCCCGTGGTGAACAGCCGTATTCAAAGCCTGGATCAACTGGGCCAGGTTCCCTTTCTCGAAGAGAAATATGTTCGTCTCGATGCTACGGTAATCCCGGTGGAGGTGGGTGCAGCCCAAACCTCTACCAGCCCCCCCCGACTGATGGCCATCGTGCGCGATATCAGCCGCCACAAGCAGGCCGAAGAGGCCTTGCGGGCCTCTGAAGCCCGTTTCCGGGCACTGGTGCAACACAGCTTCGATGTGACGCTGATTGTCAATGTTCTGGGCGATGTTCTGTATGCCAGTCCCAACGCCTCCAGGCTCAGGGTCAGGCAGGTAGCACGGGGGGGCAAACCCAACATCTTCGACTATCTTTCAACCGAGGATGGTACGCGTTTCAAACATCTCCTTGAACGCCTGCTGGCCAGGCCTGGAGAGGTTGTACAGACCGAGGTGTGTGTGCCGCTCGAGCGCAGCGGGGCGGGCTGGTTTGAAATCTGGGGCCAGAATCAACTGGCCGATTCAGCAGTGGGTGGAATTGTCCTCAATATCCGGGACATCAGCGAGCGCAAAGCCTACCAGTCCACCATCGAACACCTGGCCTACCACGACCCGCTCACTGGCCTGCCCAACCGCCGGATGCTGCGCGAGCAAGCCGATCAATTCCTGGCCCAGTCACAGCGGGCTGGCCGGGAAGCTACCCTGATCTACCTCGACCTCGATCGCTTCAAGGAAGTCAACGATACCCTGGGCCATGAAGCGGGCGATGAGCTGCTGGTGCAGGTGGCCCGGCGCATCCAGCACTGTGTGCGCTCAGGGGATTTGCTGGCGCGCCTGGGCGGGGACGAGTTCGCCATCCTGCTGGGAGAAACCACCATCGAGGGAGCGACCGACGCGGCCCGGCGGGTACTGGGTGTGTTGAAACAGCCCTTTACCGTGGCCGACACCACCCTGCGGATTGGGGCCAGCCTGGGGTTGGGGGTATATCCCCGTGATGGGCAAAACCTCGATGACCTGATGCGGGTAGCCGATATTGCCATGTATCGAGCCAAAGAGCACGGTACGGGTCTGATGTTCTATAGCCCCGAGCTCGACCGCTACAGCCGCGAGCGACTCAACCTGATCCAGGACTTGCGGGAGGCTCTGGCGGGAGGTGAGATTTTCCTCGAGTACCAGCCTATCCTCGACACCCATCGCAAGCGTTGGATTAAGGTGGAAGCCCTGGCGCGCTGGAACCACCCTAGCCGGGGCCTCATCTCACCCGCCAGTTTTATCCCACTCGCGGAAGAAACCGGCCTGATTAGGGAGCTGGATCACCTGGTGCTGAACAAGGCTTGCTACGAAGCCAGCCTTCTGGGTTGGTCTATTGCCGTCAATATTTCCCCGCGTACCCTTTACGACTCGAGCTTTGTGGAAGTGGTGGCAAAGGCACTGAAACGAAGTGGTCTGGAAGCAGAAAAACTGCACCTGGAAATTACCGAGACCGCCCTGATACAGAACCTGCCCAGAGCTGTTCAGCACCTGAGTGCCCTGCGCCAACTAGGGGTGCGGATTGCCCTGGACGATTTTGGAGTGGGCCATACCTCGATGAGTTATCTCAAAGACCTGCCCATTGACCTGCTGAAAATTGACCGCAGCTTTATCAGTGGTATTGGTCGGGATACCCGCGAAGAGGCCATCCTGCGAACCATTCTTTTGTTGGGGGAAGGTCTGGGCCTGCGCACGGTAGCCGAGGGGGTCGAGACCAGCGAACAAATAGCCTGGTTGCAGGAGCGGGGTTGCCACCTGCTACAGGGCTTTGGGATTGCCCGTCCCCAGCCCAAAGAGAGCATCATCCACTCCACAGAACTTGTGCCGCTCGGGGAAGAGATTGGATTGTAGCCCACCATAAACAAAGGCAGGCGCTTGCCCCTGAACGGGTAGTAAGACCGGCATTGTAAGTTGAAGGTAAGGGTAACCGCAAACTCACCTATTTCTGGGCTGAAAAGCCGCGTCCTTGCAAGCATCCGAAAGATGAGCAGCAATCCAGATCACCGCTGTAGAGAGTGGATGCCAACTTCCTTCTGGCTTGCTTCGTTGGCCTATGGTCTTCTCGCCATGATGCTGCTGCCCGTGTCCTGGAAGCAAAAATCAGGGCTATAAGGCGTTTGCGCGGGCGGCTTCAACTTACAGAGCCGCTAACCATCCTGTGCTATGGTAAGTGCTCGGTATGGTGGAGCGAATCTATCTGGCCAAACCCAGAGGTTTTTGTGCCGGGGTGGTCATGGCCATCGAGGCTGTGGAAAAGGCGGCTAGAGAGTTGCGCGACGAGGGCGAGCTGGTGGTCTACCACGCCATCGTCCACAACGATGTCGTTGTAAAACGTCTGGAAGAGCAGCACGGCGTTCACTTTGTGGAAGACCTGGCCGAAGTGGAGCCACTGCGAACAGAGCTTGCGACGGCGGGCAAAAAGCTGAACGAGACGGTGGTCTTCTCGGCCCACGGGATTCCCCCCTGGCTGCGAACCGAGGCGGCGGAGCGTAACCTGTACCAGATTGATGCCACCTGTCCCCTCGTCACCAAGGTGCACAGCGAGGCCAAGCGCTATGCCCGGGAGGGCTATACCATTCTGTTGATAGGTGACTCTGCCGACCACCAGGAGATCAAGGGCACCCGTGGCGAGGCCCCGGAGAACACTATTCTGGTGGCTGTCCATACCCATGTGGGCCGCGACCCCCGCCTGGCCGACCCCCATGTGGTCGAGGTGCCCAACCCCGAGAAGGTGGTGGTGCTAACCCAGACCACCCTCTCGGTAGACGATACCCTTGCCACCATTGACATCCTCAAGCAACGCTTCCCCAGGCTGGTCGTCCCCAGCCGCCACGACCTTTGCTATGCCACCAAGAACCGTCAGGATGCCGTCAAGCAGATTGCGCCCCAGGTAGACATGTTCCTGGTGCTGACCAGCCTGGCCTCCTCCAACGGAATGCGCCTGCTGGAGCTGGCCCAAAGCCTGGTGGGCCGGGCCGAGCGCATCAACACCGTGCAGGACATTCGGCCGGAGTGGCTGCAGGGTGTGCGCTCCATTGGCATCACCTCGGCGGCCTCGACCCCGGACGACCTGGTGCAGGAAGTGGTGGCCTATTTTCGGCAGCAGAACCCCAATCTGGAAGTAATTGAAGAGGGGGAGTGGGAAGATATCGAATTCCGTGAGCCTAAACGGGTATCACCTAGCGAGTGGTTGATTGGCAAAAGGTAGTATTTGAAAGCTAGCTAACTTAGACTCTTACGCAATGGTTCAAGCACTTATTCCCTTTCAAACCCCACTAGCTCCACCGTTGAAATGGGCTGGAGGGAAACGTTGGTTGGCTCCAGTAATACGTGAACGTTTCTGGCTAAAACATAGCAAAAGGCGTTTGGTAGAGCCATTTGTGGGGGGCATGGGAGTTACTCTTTCATTGATGCCGGAGCACGCATTACTAAATGATATCAACCCTCACTTAATCAATTTCTCTCTGCATTTGAGGCTTGGTTTGCAAGTGAAGGGAGTTAAGTTCGAGAATAGCCGTGAAATTTATCTAGCAAACCGAGAACGATTCAAGCTACTTATACGTGAAAACCATGCTGATAGTGCGGAGGCTGCTTTGCTTTTTGATTACCTTAATCGGACGGGCTACAACGGACTATGCAGGTTCAATCGGCGTGGGTTTTTCAATGTTCCTGTTGGGAAATATAAGACCATAACTTATATGTCAGACTTTAGACATTATCGTGTAGTGTTCGAAAACTGGGAGTTTCGAACACGGGCGTTTGCTCG
>CAZIXH010000299.1:0-6248 GCA_964543055.1 uncultured bacterium | reverse complement strand
TTGCCGAACAGGGCCGAATTCGCGCTTTGCCGGGTTGTGGCGCCAAAAGTGAGGCCAGCCTGCTGGAGTCGGCCCGCTACGCCCTGGCCAACATGCGACGGGTGATGCTACCGGTGGGGCTCGAGGTGGCCCGGCTGCTCCTGACCGACCTCGGGAACGCCGGGCTCCCGTCCGAACTGGCGGGGAGTGTGCGGCGCGGCCTGGAAACGGTGGGCAACCTGGATCTGGTGGGGGTGGGCACCCCCGAGCAGGTGCGCCCGGTGTTGGGCCGCTATGTGGAGGAAGTACAGGGAGAGGTGCTGCTGGGGCGGCTCGAGGGCCTGCCCTTGCGGGTTTTCTGTACACCGGCGGGGTCTTTGGGCTCGGTGCTGATGCAGGCCACGGGCTAGAGGGAGTGGTTGGACGCCCTGGGGCCCATTCCGCCTTACTTGCCCAGTGAGCAGGCCGTATTTCAAGCCCTGCGCCTGCCCTTTGTCCCGGCCTACTGGCGAGAGAAGGAGCACATTGGCTTACCCGCGCCGGAAACCACCCTCAAGCCCTCCGAGCTTCGCGGACTGATTCACGTACACTCCACCTACTCCGACGGTAGCGGCACTATGCGCCAGATGGCCGAGGCCGCCATGGCCCAGGGCTTCGAGTACATGGTCATCTGCGACCACTCCCAGACGGCGGCCTATGCGGGGGGGCTGCGAAGGGAGGACGTGCTGCGCCAATGGGCCGAGATCGAAGCCCTGAACGCCGAACTGGCCCCCTTTCGCATCCTGCGCGGCATCGAGTCCGATATTCTGCCCGACGGCTCGCTGGATTATCCCGACGAGTTGCTGGCCCGGTTCGAAGTGGTAGTAGGCAGCCTGCACGCGGGGCTCAACCTGGGCAGGGCCGAGCAAACCCAGCGTCTCTTGCGCGCCCTGGACAACCCGTACCTGAGCATCCTGGGCCACCCCAGCGGGCGCCTGATCCTGCGGCGCAAAGGCGCCGAGGCCGACTGGGACGCGGTGCTGGAAAAGGCTGCCCAAAACCAGAAAGTGGTGGAGTTTAACTGTAGCCCCTACCGCCTCGACCTGGACTGGCGGCTGATGCTGGCCTGGCGCGAACGCCTTTCCTTTTCGCTGGGGCCCGACTCGCACAGCGTCGAGAGCATTGCCGAGATTCAATACGGCCTGCTCTTTGCCCACAAAGCCGGTCTCTCCCCCGACCAGATTGTCAATACCTGGCCCGCCGAGCGGCTTTTGGCATTGAAGAAGAGAGACTGAATCTCAAGCCGAAAGCCAGATTTTCGAACAATATCGCTGGTCAAAGAGTAGCTAGCCACAAGCGAGATGCAATGGCTGGGTTATGGATTGTTTTCTGCCCCGACCAGCAACTCGGCCTCGCGTTGCAGGAAGGCCCTCAGCACGTCGGTTACGGTCACGATGCCCACCAGCTTGCCATCGTGAACCACCGGCAGGCCCCCTACCTTGTGCTCGAGCATCAGCTTCGCAGCAGCCTGGAGCGGCAGGGTATCGGCTACCGTGATGGGGTCGCGGGTCATGATTTCCCCCACGGTGAGCTTGGAAATCAGGTAGTTGAGCTCCCAGATAGAAAGCGAAGTGGCATCCGAGGGCATGGCCTCTTTGAGGTCGCGGTCGGTCACAATACCAATCACCCGACCCTCCTTAACCACAGGCAGACGGCGGAAACCCCCCTTTTTCATGATCTGTGCAGCCTCGGGCACCGTAATATCCGGGGTGACCACATCCGGGTTTGGGGTCATGCAGTCCTTGACCAGCATCGCTATCACCTCTCCTCCAAAGGTACTCTCCCACTCGGGGGGCAGATGTCTCTACAGGCCCGGCTGCGGTGGACCTAGCCTTGGGCTGTGGGAACCTGGCGCGTTCTGATCGCCTACGCCAGCCGTCTGGGCAGCACCCGTGAAATTGCCCAGGCCATTGCCCAGGTGTTGACCCGGCGCGGGGCGGTTGTGGATGTGCGAGCGGTGGACGAAGTAGAGCATATTCAAGGCTACCAGGCGGTGATGGTGGGCAGCCCCATCCGAGAACAGCAGTGGCTCCCGGAAGCCAGGCATTTTGTAGAAACGCACCGCGAGGCGCTGCGTAAGGTACCCCTGGTGTACTTCGCGGTCTCGGGCCTGATGAGCCAGCCGACGCCGGAGCATTTTCACGAGGTATACGAATACCTGGCCGATGTTCGAGACATTGCGGAGCCCCTCGAGGTCGGCATCTTTGCGGGCCTGCTGGACTACGACCGCCTCGATCCCGCCCAGATGACCAAAGTGCTGAGCAAGGGGCTGCCCGAAGGCGATTTTCGTCGCTGGCAGGATATTCGGGCCTGGGCTGAGGATGTGGCCGATCGCCTATTGCTCGAGCAAGCCCGCCGTCAGGCTGCCATTTCCGAACCCTGAGCTACTGGCTTTGTTGTTCTTTCTGGCCAAAGAAATCTGGCCAGACTGCCGATACCTGATAATTGCCCGTGGTGGGGAAAAATGGAGGTGCTAGCCCATCGCGCATCCGCTCGTCGTACTTGAAGCTCCGCCCATACCCGCTCAACAGATTGCTTCCACTGAAGGTGCCAAACGCCCCATAGCGATTCTGGATCAGCCCTCCTAACAGGTTGACCGAACCCTGAACAGGACGGCTGGCATGGTTCTCGGCCCGGATGACCCCACTGGCGGCCATGATGACCGAGTGCAGGGTGATGTTGTTGGGGGCTGGATCGGTGATGACGACATTGCCTTGTGGGCTGTAGACGCCCAAAACGTTTTGAGCCAGGCGATTATTACACGTACCCGAGGTGACCGAACCGTCGGCTTGCCGGGTGGGGGCGCCGGTGCAGGGAAGGTCTTGATAGGTCAGGTCCCCCGAAATTCGAATATCGTTGTTACTAGTGTTCATCACCGTCAGTTGCGCGAAGGAAGCCAGGGCGGGGGGCGCAGAGCTGGGGTCGGAGGTGGTGGCTCGAGCAGGCCCGGAGAAGTTGTTCACCTGCCCATTGGTCAGAATCAGACCATTGAAGCTGCTGCGAACCTCAATAGACCATGAACCATCGGGTGCTTGTTGGTACAGCGGCCCGTTGATTGCACTGTAGCGATATCTGGAACAAACCCCGGTGTCGCTTCGGCAGGCTTCGATGTATTGAAAGGGGGCAGGGTTGGGGATCCAGGACTCGCCCGAGCGTGTCAAGGGTGCCCCGCTGTTATCACCGGCAAATAAGGTCAGGCGGCTCAAATTGGTGTTGAACACTAGCCCTCCGGCATTAGCAGCAGCTTCCTGGTTAAGGCTGTTTTGAGGCAGGGGAATATAGTTGGCGCGCCAGTCAGCACCCTGGTTGAAGCTGGGTGCGTCGCTGCCAAAGATGGGATTGTTGGCGTTGGGCTGGGATTCGATGGTTGCCGCCCCTACAAACTGAGGGTTTTGACTGATGAAAAACGCACCGGGGTTGTAGCTGCTGCACTGCGGGGGGTTGTCATTGAGGTTGACTGTACCGGGGTTGCCACAGCCCACGCTGCTGACTTCTGCACCAAACCAGGGTCTTCCGGCAAAGCGGAAATTGGTATTGGTATGCACTGGGCCATCAAATAGGGTGCGATCGGTAAACCAGATTGCCGTGTTGGTTTCGTTGACGTGAAAATTGGTAAACAAGGCATATCGGGCAAAATTGACCCTGCCCACATTGAAACGGTACTCCCCTGCGATAACGATATTGCGACGATAGGTGGCTTGCTGAGCTTCTACCACCATTACGTAAGGCAGTGCAAAAGTGTTCACCCCGCCAGGCGACCCGCTGATGAAGCGACCATCGGTCAGGCGAATGCCGGACGGTAGGCTCTGATTGCAAGCATTGGCAGTGAAATAGACGCGCACTGTTGCTGTGGCCCCTGAACCGGAGGGCGCTACATTCTGGTCGCAGAGCAGGGTGTCGGTGGTGCTCTGGAGGGTTATGGCCACATTGCGCAAGTCGCTGGCTACCGAGGCCGGATCCGGAGCGTTGGGGGTAAGGCTTGAATTGTTACCAAAGCCCCAGGGGCTGGTGGTGTTGGGGTTGGCCTGAATGGCCTGCTCGAGCCGGTTGCGCAGGGGGCCGTGCAGGGCTGCCCGGCCCACATTGGCTGCTCCACGGGCCAGCATGAGGGTAGATACGATGCCAGCATCTTCGGCGCTGTGGCGAATTTCGGCCACGGTTCGAGAAAACATGATCGCGGCAATGCCTCCCACAATGGCAATGGTGACCAGGCTGACCACCAGTGCGATACCGCTGGATCTCATGGATTGCATGGAATGATTCCTCCTTGGAGTCTTCGGGAAGAAAGCTCAATCTGCGTGGAGTAGCTACGGGTAACCAGGCGTCCGGCAAAGCCTCGTTCCTGGCTTTGCAGACGGATTTGCAAACGCTGGAGTGTGTAGGTAGTGGTTCCTGCGCTAAAACTATCCCGAATGGCACCCCCCGTGTTGTATCCGGAGGGGTTGATGGCAGGGGTTCCGGCATCAGTCTGATACACGTAATCAATGACAAAGCTCGAGAGGTTAAAGGAGGCCACCTGGGCAGTTCCATTTTCGCTATACAGCAGATTCCGGCTGGTGGGGTCGTACCGATAACCCACCTCGCGGATGGGGTACATGACGGTTCCCTCGGTGTAGCTAATGGTGTTCTGGCAGCCAAACGAAACCGTCCAGAGGTTACCACTTCCCTGGGTGATGGCCGTGACAGGAAGGATCACGCCCTGATTGTTGCGGTTGACCATCAACACCCTTCCGTTTACGGTGATGGCCAGTTCGCTGGCTGAACCACTGGCGACAAAGGTCGCCAAACTGCTGGTAGCGAAGCTCGAGCCGGTATTGAAAACCGGATAGGCGGTGCCTCCCTCGGCGACAAGGAACGAAACGGCATTATTTTGGGAAGGGTAGGGGCTGTTGGCAATGTGTCCAAACACGGCTCCGCGCAGGTCTTGCGAAACCACTTCCACTACCCGGCGCAATTTGGCTTGTGCGGCAGCGGTTGCCTCTTGCTGAGCCTGGAAGAGCAGGGTTTGCTGTAATAGCGTGGCCGTAATCCCAACAATCAGGGTCAGGATGGCCAGTGAAAGCACCATCTCGATTAGGGTAAAAGCGTCTCTCCTACGCATAGGAGCCTCAGTTGGTCAAGATGGGCTGGGTTCCGGGGGTGCCGGGTGTGGGAAGGTCGGGACCAAACGTAAGGGCCCGAACACACGACTCGTTGCCCTGATTTTGCCAGCACACCTCAACACGGTAAGCAGTCAGGCTGAGACCGGTGATCGGGCTTTGCGGCCCCAGATTTTCTACCGTGGCTCTGTAGAGGGCAGGGTTGGAAAATTGCTGGCCTATCAAGTCGGGGAAAGCACTTTGCACTTCACCGTAAATCCACTCCCTTGGCGCAGTGGCACTGCTGGGAATGACTGCACTGTCCCCTGCAATGACCCGACGCCCCAGGTAGTTCAGCAGTTGGGTACCACCGGTACGGGCGCCAGAGTTGGTGTTTTGTTGCATATTCCCCACGATGAGAGAGGTAAAAGCGGTCAGGGTGATGGCCAGCACCACCATGGCAATGAGGGTCTCGATCAGGGATAAACCGTTGCTTCGCATAGGACACGCTCACTAGGGGCTTGCCACCTGGGTTTCGCCAATTAACGAAACCATGATGCTGTAGGTTTGCCCGTTGGTTTCAACCGTGAATGGATTGCTAACGCCGCCGGCCAGCACTACTCGTCCAGGCGGCAGGAAAGTGGCCACCACTCCACCAGGAAGGCCGATGATGGTAGCAGGAGAAACCTCGAAGGTGCGGACGGCTGCTCCGTTGGCCGGAGCGATGATAAATGTGGAGCCGGATCGAGTGAGCTGAAGGGTTTGGTTTCTGCTGGCAGCCGCAGTCGCCCCCTGCCAGAACATCTGCCTTACTGTCTCAAGGGAGGCTTTGTTTTGCTGTCCCCGCAAAACCCGTAAGCCCGGTCCCAGGGCAATTGCAAACAGTATCGCCAGAATACCAATCACGATCAGAGTTTCTACAATCGTCAGGCCAGTTTGCTTCATGCAAGACCTCTTGCGTCCCTAACTGCCCATAGCTTAGGGAGCCCAGTGAACAGGCGTTGTTCAAAATCCTTGGTTGAAGTGCCCAGGGCGTTACGTCAATGGTGTCGACGCTGTTGCTCAAATGGCGCGAAAATCCCTTGGCTATCGGCAATTCTAAGGTCTCAGGGCAAAAACAATACCCCCCATTTGGGGGGATTGTTCTGGATA
>CAZIXH010000298.1:0-8339 GCA_964543055.1 uncultured bacterium | reverse complement strand
TTCATGACGTTATTCAAAACATAGTCGGGAGGTAATTGTACCAACTCTGTGCGTGAGGTGTGCCAAACGCGCCCCTCACTTGCCGCGCCAGGGGGCGCGTCCGAGGGACTTGTATATCGCTTTTGGGTCACTTCTGAGCAGATTCAGTATTAAATGAACCCGAGCTCTTCCCTTGATTGCTGGGGGGCCATTCCGAGGCGCATGAAGTGCAACGAGGAATCACGTACTGCATAGGAATGGTGAATACGGGGGACTGAAGCGCATCGGATTCCTCTCTTCGCTTCGCTCCGTTCGGAATGACAAAAAATAAACCTACCAGACCACTATCGCTTGAACAGGATGGAATCGGCAATCTCCAAACAGGCCTTTTCGACTTTCTGGGTCAGCAGTGCACGCTCAGCCTGGGAGGCCAACACCCGGTCAATGGCATTTCGCCAGACCTGATCACGCCAGCTCGCAATCAGGCGCGAAATCAACCATTCGTCCAGCGAACCCATTAGCTTGTCTACCAGATCCATCTCGGGGTCGTAGCGTTCGATCACCTGATCCTGCACGCTATCCACGGTCTGGGCAATAATTACGTTTACCTTGCAATGATCGGCATAGCGCAGCTCGCGCTGCTGGGGGCTCAGGACCTCCCATTCGTCTTGCAACACGTCGCTCACGGCCAGCACCAGATCGTAGTTGATGTGGGCATTAACCCCCAACAACAGGTTTTGTAGGGCTTTCAGCCGGGGGCTCTTGCAGCAGTCGTGGGCAATCTGCCATACGGGCGGGGCTGTGACCGGGTCTTGCTCGTAGGCTTCCAGCGCCACAAAGTAGTAGTCGGCAAAGTGGTGCAGGAGATTATTCACCCATACCGGGTCCTGAAATTCACCCCTGGCAACTGCGGTTAGCATGTTCTCGGTCATCATCGAATAACAACGCAGAAACACCGCCCGGCGGTCGCCAGCTTCTTCCCACCGGCGAAGGTGGTCTTGCATGCGTTGGAGGATGGGCACAGAGGACATGGGTTTGCTCATCTTATACCAACTCTGCGCGTGAGCGGCGCTAAACGCGCTCCTCACTTGCCGCGCCAGGGGGCGCGTCCGAGGGACTTGTATATCGCTTTTGGATCACTTCTGAGCAGATTCGGTATTAGGGCGGTGAGGAGCGTTTTGTTATGTGCTACTTCGGCAAGCCGATTTCACGAATCCTGGCCACCACCCACTGCATGGCATCGCTATTGCGGGCCGTGACGCCGCTATGATCTTCGCGTGACTGGAAGCGGAAAAGATTGGCCTGCGAACCATCGAGGCGGTAGTCGGGGTCGTCATCGTAGATAAAGTTAACCGGAGCCAGGTTGGCCGGGCTGCGGCTGACCACCTCGAGGCCCACCCACACATTGGGTGGAACCACATCGTTCAGGTCTTGTCTGGCACTCTGGCCCGGCACCGCAATAACCTTACAAGGGTTGCCCCCTTCGTCGTCGTTGAGCGGAAAGGGGCGGCGCAGGCCCCGGACGTCGTAGTAATCCCGAATGATGCGGTTGTTACGCAGGTTGTCGGCATCCCAGAAGCTGCAAATGGCGTCCAGGTAGATGAAGTAGTCGAAGCGCACCTCGGGGTGGTTCCAGGCCAGCAGGCTGGCCCAGACGGTGCCGTGGGAGTGGGCCAGCAGCACCACCCTGGTAGGGTTCTCGAATCCCCTGATCCAGTAATCGTAGACCCGCCGCAGGTAGCCCTGGGCCTCGAGGTAGCCGTTCTCCTGCTGCCTCGAGATGCCGCTGGTGTGGGCATACAGAAAAGCCGATACATCGAAATATTCCGTGGTATAACCCAGGTTACGAAAAGCCCCAACCACAGCTTGGGCAGTCTGGCGCGGGGTGCTGCTACGGGGAAACACCTCATCGTCCAGGTAGCCGTAGTTGTCGAACGGCGGGTTGCAGCCATCCCCCACCACCGGCAACGAAGCGCAGCGTCCTGCAAATCCGATCACCACCACGTCGGGGCTCCCAGCCGGGCGCAGGTTGCGCTGGGGTGGGGCCGGTATACAGGCTGCCAGCAGGAGAACCAGCCACAGTAGATGGCGCATGACCCCAGGGTACACCCCTTCTTTGCATTGAGGCTGCTTTTACGCTGCCACCAGGCTTTTATCGTTTTCCCCTTTCCCTCTCCCCTTGCGGGAGAGGGTGGCGACCCAACGGCTAGAACGGCTAGTTTGATACCCATTTTGCCGAATAGAACAGTTCCGACGGCAACCCGGGGTCGCCGCGTGAGGGGTTGCACCGACCATGTTTATGCAAATGATAAGCGCCTGCGCTGCCATGAGAGGTGTTGTAGCGTTGCCTGCGGAAGGAATGCCGGGTTGACCTGGTGATGACCCCAGCGGGGCTTGCAGAAAGTGGGCTGTCATGATAAGGTATGGAAAACGTTTACATCACGTGCTGGAGAAGTTCTCCTTTGGGCGAGTAGTTCTATGTCTGGCCACAAACCCTCCTCCCTGGCTGTTGATATCCGCCGCGTAGCGGCGGAGGCTGGTGTTTCGATTGCCACGGTCTCGAGGGTGCTCAATAACCCCAGCCGCGTCAGCCCCCAAACCCGCGAACGGGTGCTGGAGATTGCGACCCGTCTGGGATACCGCCCCAATCCGAACGGCAAGCGCTTACGCAAGGGCCGCGCCGAGACCATCGGCCTGGTGATTCCCTCTCCGCAGGGGCGTTTTGCCGATTCCTTTTTTCTGGAGTTGCTGGCCGGACTGGGCGAGGGGCTTTCGGATGCCGGTCTGGATTTGCTGGTCGCCACCTGCCCGCCAGGTGCAGAGGAGCTGGCCTGTTACCGGCGCCTGGTGGAGGGTAAACGGGTAGATGGTCTGGTGGTAGCCCGCACGCGCCGCTACGACGAACGCATCGCCTATCTGCTCGAGCAAAACATCCCTTTCGTTTCGCACGGGCGTAGTGACCTCATCAGCACGCCCTACCCCTATCTGGATGTGGATGGACGGCAGGGTTTTTATATGGCTACGCAGCATCTGCTGCACCTGGGCCACCGCGACTTCGCCTACATTGGGGCTCCACACGAACTCAACTTTGCTACGCACCGCCTGGCAGGCTTTCGGCAGGCCATGCTCGAGGCCAGCGTCCCCATCCGGCTCGAGTGGCTGCTCGAGGGCGACCTCAGCGAGAAAAGTGGCCATCAGCTAGCCCAAATTCTGCTGGAGCCACCCAAATTTCCCACCGCCATCCTGTGCGCCAACGACCTGATGGCCCTGGGGGTTCTGCGGGCATTGCGCGAGCGCGGGCTCAGGGGGGGTCGGGAGGTCTCGGTGATTGGCTACGACGACATCCCCCAGGCCCAGTTCAGCGATCCCCCGCTCTCCACCGTACACCAGCCCTTCCGCGATACCGGCAAGCGGCTGGTGGAGATGTTGCTGGCGCGGCTGGGTGGGGCACCGGTTTCGGCCTTGCAGGAGGTCTGGGTTCCCGAGTTGGTTCTGGGGGGTTCGGATGGTCCCCCGCAAACGTAAAAGGAGGAAGGCATGAAGAAGAGCAAGTGGTTGTGGTGGGGTCTCTTGAGCACTGTGCTGGTGCTATCCGGGGTGCTGGCGCAACAGACGGCATCGCTGCTTTTTGTCTCTACCCAGTTCACCCCCATCGAGGAAGCCCAGCGCATGCGGCAGGTGATCCTGAAAGACTTCCAGGGGCGGGTGGAGTTCATCCCCGAGGACAACGCCCCCTTTACCAACCGTATTCTCTCCGAAGTCCGGGCGGGCCGGGTGAATGTGGGCCTGGCCGGGGGTCTGCACGGCGACTTCCCGCCGCTAGTGGCAGCGGGTGCGCTGGACCCCGTGGACGACGTAATGGCCCAGCTCAAAGACCGCCGGTTCTCGCAAACTTTTGTGAACCTGGGCAAGATGGGCACGGGCAACCAGCTCTACATTCCCTGGATGCAGGCCACCTACATCATGGTGGCCAACCGGCAGGCCTTGCAGTATTTGCCGGCGGGTGCGAACGTCAACACCCTCACCTACACCCAGCTCAAGGAGTGGGCCGCCAACATCCAGCGGGCCACCGGTCGGCGTATGCTGGGCTTTCCGGCAGGCCCAAGGGGCTTGATGCACCGCTTCACGCAGGGGTATCTGTATCCCTCCTATACCAAGAGCGCGGTTACCAAGTTTAGAAGCGACGAGGCCGAGAGCATGTGGCTCGAGTTCAAGAGCCTCTGGCAGCATGTGAACCCCCAGTCCACCAGCTACGACTTCATGCAAGAGCCCTTGCTGGCGGGTGAGGTCTGGATTGCCTGGGATCACATCGCCCGCCTGCGCGATGCGCTGAACCAAAAACCGAGCGACTTTGTGGCTTTCCCGGCCCCCATCGGGCCTTATGGCCGGGGCTTCATGCCGGTACTGGCCGGGCTGGCCATTCCCAAGGGCAGCCCCAACCGGGCGGCAGCAGTGGCAGCTATCGAGTATCTGACCCGCCCCGAGGTGCAGATTACCACCCTGGTACAGAACGGCTTCTTCCCGGTCATCCAGGTGCGCCTGCCCGACAACCTGCCCCAGGGCATTCGCATGGGTGCCGATGCCATCGCGAGGCAGGCCCAGAGCAACGTGGCCCTACCCAGCCTGTTGCCGGTTGGCCTAGGCGCCAGGGGCGGCGAGTACAACAAGGTCTTCCAGGATACCTTTGCGCGCATCGTGCTTCGCAACGAAGATGTGCGCCGGGTGCTCGATAGCGAAGCAGGCAACCTGCGCCGCATCATGAACGAAACCAGGGCTCCTTGCTGGTCGCCCGACCCGGCTAGCAGCGGGGCTTGCCCGGTGAACTAAAGCGGAAGGCTGAAAGCCAAAAGCTGAAAGCATAGAACTTTTTCGGGCAACGATGTGGGTTGCGTGCGGCAAACCATAACCGTCATCGGCGTAATCGGAGAGCCAGGGGGTCGGTGTTCGGGGCGCCGACCCCTTTCTCAAGAGCACTCGTCCAGTTTGGGACGAAATCGGAAGGGTTAAGTTGCGCCCGTATATGGTCTAGAGATGAATCCAGGCCACGCTAGAAAATCATGCTCCGGGCGCAATACCCGATTGATTTTCGATCATGCCATTATCCAAAACATAGGCGGGAGGCGCTTAGATGCGTAGTGAACGGTATATCCCCTACGTGCTCATTTTGCCAAGCGTGCTGTTCTTATTATTCCTGTTCGCTTGGCCGCTCCTGGAGGCCCTGCTCTTGTCGGTGCGGGGCAGCGGGGGGCAGTGGACGCTGGAGAATTTCCAGCGAATGGCCGCCGACCTCTACTTCAAAGATGCCCTCAAGTACACCCTGCTCCTGACGGTGGTGATTGTGCCCTTACAGGTGGTGATGGCCCTGGGGATGGCCATGTTGCTGGGGGGCATTTCCAAAGGTCGGGATCTGTTCTTGTATGTCTGGACCATCCCCCTGGGTATCTCCGATCTGGCCGCCGGTATTGTGTGGCTGGCCATCTTCACCGAGCGGGGTTATCTGAACAGCTTTCTGCAGGGCATCGGGGTGATTCAGCAGCCGCAGCTCTGGCTGAGCTACGAGACCCCCATGATGATTTTCGTGGCGGTGGTGGCTGCCGAAGTCTGGCGGGCTACCGCCATCGTGTTTGTGATTCTGGTGGCGGGCCTGCAGCTGATTCCCAAGGAGTATAGCGAGGCCGCCGAGGTGTTTGGCGCGACCCCCTGGCAGCGCTTCTGGAAAGTGACCCTGCCCCTGCTGATGCCCAGCCTGCAAGTGGCCCTGATTCTGCGAACGATTCTGGCCCTCGAGGTTTTCGCGGTGGTGGTCGCCCTGGGCGGGCGCAACCTGCCGGTGCTGGCCGGGGAAGCCTACTACTGGTACAACGCCTATCAAAATCCGGGGGTGGCGGCTGCTTACGCGGTCATCATTCTGGGGATCTCGGTGGTCGCCACCATACTTTATTTGCGGATGCGCTCCAAGCAGGAGGGTGCCGCATGAACCTGCGTTGGCTCTATCTGTTTTTGGCGGTTGTGCTGGTGTTATGGGTACTGATCCCCATCTTTCTGATCGCCACCCTGGCCTTTAGCGACCGCCCTTCGGTGTTTGCCTGGCCCAAAGGCCTCCTGCCCCAGCAGTTTTCCCTGGAAACCATCTCCTTCTTTTTTGGGGTGGAGGGGGTCTGGAAAGCCATCCGCAATAGTCTGATCGTGGCCGCCATGACCCTGGTTTTCTCGGTGTTGCTGGGGGCCCCCGCAGGCTATGCCCTGGCCCGCTACCCTTTTGCAGGCGCCGACGCCTACCGCCTGCTGATTCTGATGACGCGGGCTTTTCCCCTGGCCATTCTGGCCATTCCGCTGGCGGTGCAGTTCATCCAGGTAGGCATCTACGACACCGCCTTTGGGGTAGCGCTGGTGCACACCGCGCTGGCCCTGCCCTTTGCGGTGCTGGTGACCAGCAGTCTGTTTCTTGGCATTCCCAAAGAACTGGAAGAGGCTGCCTGGACCCTGGGCTGCAACCGCATCCAGGCATTCCTGCGGGTGGTGCTGCCGCTGGCCCTGCCCGGACTGGCGGCCACCGCCATTTTTGCTTTTGTGATCTCGTGGAACGAGGTGTTTGCCGCTACCCTGCTCACCCTGCGCGAGCGCACCCTGCCCGCTTTCTTACTGACCTCGCTCAACGACTCCCCCCTTCCTTTCCGCTTTGCTGGGGGCTTCTTCCTGATCGTGCCGGCCCTGATCTTCATCTTCATCATCCGGCGCTACCTGTTTACCCTGTGGGGCATCGCCAACCGGTGAAGTGGGGGTAGCGGGCAAGAAAGAATGGTGGCAGTGGCTTCTTTTGACCGTTGCTCCGCTGGCTTTTGGCTTTAAGCCTTCAGCCTTCGACCCTTTAGGAGGTTTATGGCTTCGATCCGTGTGGAAAACATTGAGAAAACCTTTGGCAAGTTCAAGGCCCTGAACGGGGTTTCGCTCGAGGTGCGCGACCAGGAATTTGTGGTGTTGCTGGGGCCTTCGGGCTGTGGCAAGACCACCTTGCTCCGCATCATTGCGGGCCTCGAGCAAGCCGAAAAGGGGCGGGTCTGGATTGGCGACCAGGACGTGACCCTACTCCCCCCGCGCTCGCGCAAGATCGCCATGGTCTTCCAGAACTACGCGGTTTTTCCACACCTCACAGTGTTCGAGAACATCGCCTTTGGCCTGCGGATGCAGAAAGCCACACCGGAAAAACTGCGGGCCAACGTGGAGCGGGCCGCCAGCCTGATGCACATCGAGAACCTGCTCGAGCGCTACCCCGCCCAGCTCTCGGGGGGGCAGCGCCAGCGGGTGGCGGTGGCCCGGGCCCTGGCGGTTGAACCCGAGGTGCTCTTGATGGACGAGCCCCTCTTCAACCTGGATGCCCTCCTGCGCCTGGAAATGCGGGCCGAACTCAAACGCCTGCTGGCCGAGAGCCGCACCACCACCCTGTACGTCACCCACGACCAGGTGGAAGCCATGAGCCTGGCCGACCGTATTGCGGTGATGAACACCGGTTACGTGGTGCAGTACGACGAACCCATGAAGGTCTATCAGGAGCCCGCCAATACCTTTGTGGGCGGCTTCATTGGCAGTCCCCCCATGAATTTCTTGAAACTCCCGGTGGAGGGCCAGCAGGCCCGGATTCAGTCGCTCAGCCTGGACTTGCCCACCTCAGTGCCCGGCCCGGAAGTCTTGCTGGGGGTGCGGCCCGAAGACCTGGAAGCCTATATTGAGCCGCAACCGCAAAGCTTCCCCGCCGAGGTACTGGTGGTAGAACCCCTGGGGCCTCACCTCCTGCTGACCCTGCGCTTTGGCCAGCAGCATCTCAAAGCCACCGTACCCCCCGACTTCCAGGTCAGGGCGGGCCAGACTCTCTGGTTCAAACCCCAGCCGGAGCGCCTGCGCTGGCTGGACCCCGGCAGTGGTCAGGCCCTTGCCGCGAGGTAAGTATGCAAATTCAGGAATCCCTTGAACAAGAAGCCCGGCGCATCCTGCGCGCCAACGACCGGGGGGGCTTCACCATTCCCACCGCCGGCCTCTACCCGTTTCAGTGGCTATGGGATGCAGGCTTTACCGCCCTGGGCTGGATGCAGTTTGATGAACCGCGGGCCTGGGAGGAGTTCGAGCTGCTTTTTTTGGGGCAGTGGGAGAACGGCATGTTGCCGCACATCGTCTTCCACCGGCCCGAGCCCACCTACTTTCCCGGCCCCGAGCGCTGGGGGGTGGCCCGCATCCCGCCTACCTCCGCCATCACCCAGCCGCCGGTGGTCGCTACCTTTGTGCGCTGGATGCTCGAGCAGGCCCAGAACCCGGCCCTGGCCGAGGCCAAAGCCCGAAGCCTGTATCCCAGGATCCTGGCCTACCAC
>CAZIXH010000297.1:0-5121 GCA_964543055.1 uncultured bacterium | reverse complement strand
AGATGAGGTGCGGGCCAAGGCCGCTCCTGCCCGCATCAAGAGCAGCGACTGGTTTCGCATCCTCGATACGGCCCAGAGCCTCGGCCTGTACACGATCGCGACCATGGTGATTGGGTTTGGCGAGACCTACGAGCAGCGCATCGCCCACCTGCTCCAGATCCGCGAGCAGCAGGAAAAAGCCCTGCGTGAGTACGGGCACGGCTTCGCGGCTTTTGCCATGTGGACCCTGCAAACCGAGCACACCCGCCTGAAAGGCAAGGCTCCAGGGGCCACCGCCCACGAGTACCTGCAACAGCTTGCCGTCGCCCGCATCGCACTGGACAACATTCCCAACCTACAAGCCAGTTGGCCCAGCATGGGTTTCAAAGTCGCCCAGGCGGCGCTCTACTACGGGGCCAACGACTTCGGCTCCACCATGCTGGAAGAAAATGTAGTGAGCGCTGCCGGGGGCCACAACCGCACCCACGCCACCGTGCGGCAGATTGTGCGCCACATTGCCGATGCAGGCTTTACGCCAGCCGAACGCGACCCTTATTACAACATCAAGCGATACCCGGATGTAGAGGCTATTCTAAACGAGAAGCCTGCCGACGTCTTGCCTTTGGCCTAGCCGCCATACCAAATCCATATAAACCCTTGCCTCCTTCCCTGGGGAGAGAAGGTCGCGACACCCTAACAAAGTTGGCATCAAACGTTCCGCGGGCCTCATAGAGCGCTCTTCACATAAAGTGAGCCTCCCGAGCATTGAGAATCCTCCCTCCCGGACAGAGCAGTTGCCGCCCATCCGGGCGGCAACGTCTGTGAAGGGCGCGATAATGAAAAAATCCATCAAAGGACCTCTGAATGCTTTTCTCGAATAGCCGGTGTAGCGGCTTTTGCCTTGTGGGGTACACGGAGCACTGCAGCGTAAAGCACAATCAGTTTCTGAATACCGCGTCCTCGCGTCTGAAACTCCAGTAAGCCGCGTATACCGTGAGGAAGGTATAGCCCAGGGTGGTGAGCCAGGTGGTCAAGAGGGCCGGCAAACCGATGTTATCCTTTACCAGACCCTCGAGGGCCATCACAACGCCCAGCCCAGGCAAAGCATAGTGCCAGGTTTGCGGCTGAAAGTACTCGGCAAAAGCAAATATCAACATAGGCGCCATGGCGAGCAAGTCCAGCGGTGATAGGTACGCGTTGGCCTCGCGGTAGCTGCGCGCAAAAATGCCAATAGATAAGGCCAACCCCACCGCAAAGACTGCGAAAAGTGCCCCCGTAAGAAATAGACCTCCAAGGGTAGGGAGCGATAGAGCGAGTGAGCTCGTCGGCAAGGCGGGTGTAGCAAAAGAATTATCCAATTGCGCCAGTAAACCTCTACTAGACGCCCAACTTCCAATGGCAGTACCCATAAATACCGAAACGGCCGAGAAAAACGCCGCCCCCAGTACCGCCAGCCCCTTGCCCAGCAGAAGCTTCCAAGGCTCTATGGGCGCCGATAACAAAGCTTCTATGGTGCCCATTTGCTTCTCGCCTACGGTGGCATCCAGCGCCACATGTTGCCCCGCCCCCAGTACAGCCAGCAATATGAAGACGGGCAAGACCAGCGCCAGCAAGCCCAGGGCCTGCTCCTGCTGGCTGGCAGCTTTTTGGGTTACCAGCCGGAACGGCTCGAGGCTTGCCTGGCTAAGCCCCTTGGCGGCAAGCTGCTGCTCGACCTGCTTTTGTCGAACCTGCTGCAATACCTCTTTTAGACGGAGGGTCGCCACAGATTCCTGTGTGCTGACAGGGCTGGCTCGATCATAGACGATAAAGGTGTCCTTTGCGAACACCAAGCCCACATCGGCCCTGCGCTGTCGCACGGCCTCGCGGGGGTCTGGCACCGGAATCGTTCGCAAGTCCTTTTGCTCGAGTTCGCGCACCAACTCCTGCGGAACCTCTTTTACAGCTACCAGATGCACCTTGGCCGCAGACTGCTGTTGCAAATGCGCCAGAACCCAGTACGGAGCGTACATTAGCAGGGGCATAATCAACAGGGGCAGCAGAAGCAACCCTAGGATGCGCTCCTCGCGTAGGTAGCAGATCAATTCTTTCCAGGCGATTTTTAGGACATGCTTCATAGCTTTAGGGTCTCAACAGATAGTGTCAAAGTTCTACCAGAACAAACGCCCTTGTGATGTGCTAGTTGACCGAGCCCGTGCTATTGCCGGAGGACTGTTTGTGTGGAAGCAACCCACTTAGCCTACGCGATAGGAAAGGGGTTTTGGGGCATCACTCTTGGAGATCGTGGAAGCGTATAGGTGTTCCTTGTGTATGGTGACCCTCGCTTCCCTTTGAATCAGTTGCGGAAGATCACATCTTCGCGCTGGAAATTGCGGTAGGCCAGGTACAGGGCCAGTGCGGCAAAAACCAGGGTGGAAACCCAGGTGAGGCCAAGCTGGGTGGCGGTAGCCGAACCCTTGACAATCGCGTCCAGGGCTAGCACGACGTTGACGAAAGGCAGAGCAAAGTACCAGTCTTGCAGTTTGAGAAAATCGGAGAACTGAAGGAACAAGATGGGAATAATCATCACCAGCATCAGGGGGCTCATGTAACTCTGCGCTTCCTTAAAGCTGCGGGCATACAGGCCCAGCGAGATCATGATGGCGATGATCAGCAGGGCAAACAAAACCGCGGTGACCATCATGGACAGATAGCCCAGCGGGTCGAGGGCCAGACCACCGCCCAACTGGGCTGACCTCTCCCCGTTCTGTACCGCCTGAAGCTGTGCAGCGAAACGGTCGCGAAGCACACCCCCACCCAGCAAAAGCCCGGTAATGGCCGCAAGGGTGGAGAGGAGCGACATCACGAACACCGCCAGCCCTTTGCCCAAAAGAATTTGGACAAGGGGCACGGGGGCCGCCAGGAGGGCCTCGAGGGTGCCTTTCTCCTTCTCCCCTGCCGTCGCATCCACCGCCACCGGCATGCCGCCCAATTGAATGAACAAGACCAGGAAATAGGGAATGAGAAACGCGAACAAGCCGGCAGCCTGCTCCTGCGCCCGGGAGGCGTCTTTGGTCTCGAGCCGGAAGGGCTGGAGCACCTCTGTCCCGATCCCCCTCGCCCGCAAGCGCTCGGCCACGACTTGGTCTTTGTAGGCCCTGAGCGCGCCCTGGACTTTCTCCACCACCAAGGCACTCTGGGTCGCCCCGCCGGAAAGCCGGCCGTAGAGGGTATAGGTGCCGTTCTCAAAGACCAACGCTGCCTCGACCTCGCGGTTCCGTACCGCCTCCTGGGGGTTGGCAACCTCCACGGGCTCCACTTTGGCCTTCCGGAGTTCTTCTAGCACCTCCGCCGGAACCCCCACCACCCCCACTTTCTGTACGTTCTGCTGGGTTTTTTGGGCCACATTGCCAAACAGCAGAATAGGGCCAAACATTAGAAGGGGCATGACCAGAATGGGCAGAATCAGGGTGGTGAAGAGCACCCGGCGCTCACGCACCACGCTCAGCAGTTCTTTTCGCGCAATCAGCAAGATTTCGTTCATTTCATCACCCTTCGAATACCAGCATTCGAAAACCAAGCCAAGCAGCCCTTGATTGGGCTTAACCCTCCATCCCTAATGGTTGTCAGGCGGCCTCTTCCAACCGTCGAATAAAGGCCCGCTCGAGGTTGCCCGAACCCAGTTCCAAAGCCTCCTGCAAACGGCCCTCGTAGACCAGCAGGCCCTGGCTAATGAACCCCACCCGGTGGCAGACCTCTTCGGCTTCGCTCATCACATGGGTGGAGTAAAGCAGGGTTTTGCCCATGCCAGCGTATTGCTTGACAAAATCCAGTAAGGCCCTACGGGCAAACACGTCCAGACCTGCGGTTGCTTCATCCAGAAGCAGCACCTGCGGCTGGTGCAGAATGGCCCTGGCAATCACAATTTTTTGCTGCATACCGGTGGACATGTTCTTTACTTGCTTGCCAAGCACCGCCGGTTCGATATGCAACAGCTCGGCGGCCCAGCTTATGCGCTCCTTCAGTTTTTGACCCCACAGGTCGTAAAAGCTGCCAAAAAAATCCAGCACCTCGTAGCCGGTGAGCTTGTCGTAGACCTTCATGCCGCCGTTCACGATGCCCAGGTTGCGGCGCACTTCCAGCGAGTGCCGCTGCACGTCGAAACCTGCTACCCGTGCACTTCCGCCCGTGGGCCGCAAGAGCGTCGCCAGCATCCGCAAGGTGGTGGTTTTGCCCGCGCCATTGGGCCCCAGCAGGCCATAGACCTCACCGGGCTGCACCGTGAAGGAGATGCCGCGCACCGCTGGGAATTTCCGATAGGCCTTTTGCAACTCTAGAACCTCGATCATTTCCTTGAGCTACCCCCCATAAAGGCGTTGCGATGGTGATATCTGGCACTTTTACCCGGTGCGCTTGAGCTTGCCGGTGCGCTTGGCCCAGGCTTCGGCGGTGTGAAAGACCCATAGACCCAAGGGAATCAGCACCACCCCCATCAGGAGCAGAATCCCCAGCTCGGGCAGCACCGAGGAAAGCGGGGCCCCCACCAGTTTATCCGGAGTGGAGTCGGGGTGGTTGATGCCCATCAGCTTGCGGCAAGCCTCGAGGGCATAGGTGGCGGGGCTCAGGTAGGCCAGCGGCTGCACCCAGGAAGGCAGCACGCTTACGGGATAGTAGATGCCCGAAACCAGCAGCAAAATGCCCTGGAAGATGTTGGTGGCCTGAGCGCCGTTTTCCGGCGACATCACCGGCAGAATGGCCGCCATCAAGCCCAGGCCCATAAAAGCCAGGCTGGCCACCAGCAAGACCACCAGCACGCCCAGCAGGTTGGCGCCGCTCACCGAGACCTGGATAAACAGCACCAGCCCCACCAGAATCACGATGGTGCGAAACACGCTGAAGATGATGGCGAAGAGCGAGACCCCCGAGAGGTGAACAAGCCTCGAGACCGGGGCCATGAAGGTGTACTCGAGGGTGCCCTCCCAGCGCTCGTAGCTGATGGAGTTGGCAATCTCGTTGTACATGGCCGACAAAAACGACCACAACAGCACCCCCAGCAATAGCGTCAGGGTCAGGCGGAAGTCGTCCTGGGCCTTGCCAATCAGGGCGATGGTGGCCGAGTTGACGATGGCATAGAACACAAACACCGCCACCCAGCTCATGTAG
>CAZIXH010000296.1:0-4562 GCA_964543055.1 uncultured bacterium | reverse complement strand
CCTGCAAAGGCTCAAACTTCAGACCCATTCTGGCGTGTTTGTACTCCGTCGCAGGCTCATTGCTCGCAAGTTGACCCTGGATAGAAGTGACCTCTATGCCTTCCTGGACACGGCTGCTTGAGTCTTGCGTAACTTGAGTTTATAGAGCAGATTTCGAATACAGTAATGGAGTTGTCTCCTGCAGATGCCTGGAATGTAGCGTTCCACATGACTGATTGGCTGGATGATCTCGAGGCTCTGGTCAAATTCTACCAAAACCCCGAGGCACTTAGCCCAAAGGAAGCCAGCCAACTGCTGATGGGTTTTTTGATTCACGTACCCAACCATCTGGCAGCCGCCGCTAAAATCTATGCGGGCAATCCAGTCAGGGATGTGTTCAAAGTAGGCGCTGTGGATCAAGAAGGCTCAGATTCAGCCTGAGCTTTTGCTTTCAGCTACCTGCCTACTCGGGCTTCTGCAAAACCGCCCCTTCCCGCGCACTGCTCACCAGCGCGGCGTAGCGGGCGAACAGTCCGCTCTGGTAGTGGGGCTTGGGGGGCTTCCAGGCTTTGGCCCGCTTGGCCAGCTCCTTCTCCGAGACTTCCAGGTTCAAAATGCCTTTATCGCAGTCTATGGAGATGATGTCGCCTTCCTTGACCAGCGCGATTGGGCCGCCCACAAAGGCTTCCGGGGCCACGTGGCCAATCATCAGGCCCTTGGTGCCGCCGCTGAAGCGCCCGTCGGTCACCAGGGCCACGTGGGGGCCCAGCCCCCCGCCCACCAGGGCCGAGGTCACCGAGAGCATCTCGGGCATGCCGGGGGCCCCCTTGGGGCCTTCGTAGCGAATCACCACCACGTCGCCGGGCTTGATCTGCTTCTTGAGGACGGCCTTCATGGCGCTCTGCTCGCCGTCGAAGACGCGGGCCGGGCCCCGGTGTACCTTGGTCTCGGTGCCGGCCAGCTTGAGCACCGCGCCGTCCGGGGCCAGCGAGCCCTTGAGCACCCGCAGCCCGCCCTCGAGCTTGAAGGGTTTGCTGGCTTTGGTCACCACCTTCTGGCCCCTGGTTTCCCTGGCGTTTTTGGTCTCTTGCCAGAGGGTCTTGCCGCTCACGGTCATCTGGTCGCCGTCAATCAGGCCGCCCTCAATCAAGCGGCGAATGATGAGCGGAATACCGCCCGCCTCGTAGAGCTCCCAGGCGGTGTACTGGCCCCAGGGGCGCATGTCGGCAATCACCGGGGTTTTGCGGGAGATTTTGTCGAACTCCTCCAAGGTCAGCTTGATACCGGCTTCCTTGGCCACCGCCAGCAGGTGCAGCACTGCGTTGGTGGAGCCGCCCGTAGCGGCCACGGCGGCAATGGCGTTGGTGAAGCTCTTCTTGGTCAGGAAGCTTTTGGGGGTGCGGTTGTGCTTGATGGCGTCCGCCAGTATCTGCATGGCCCGGCGCCCGGCGGGCTTTTTCTCGGGGTGCACGGCGGGGATGGCGTTGTAGCCGATGGGGGAGAAGCCCATCACCTCCAGCACCATGGCCATGGTGTTGGCGGTGTACTGCCCGCCGCAGGCCCCTGCGCCGGGTATGGCGGTGCGCTCGACGGCCTCGAGCTGCTTTTCATCAATCTTGCCCGCCGCGTACTGGCCCACCGCCTCAAACACGCTCACCACGGTCTGGGCCTTGCCGTTCAGGTAGCCAGGGGCAATAGAGCCGCCATACAGCACCAGGCTGGGCACGTTGGCCCGGATCACCCCCATCATGCCGCCGGGGTTGGTCTTGTCGCAGGCCACCAGCGCCACCATGCCGTCGTAGAGGTAGCCCTGGGCAATCAGCTCGATGGAGTCGGCAATTACCTCGCGCGAGACCAGCGAGGCCCGCATCCCCACCGTGCCCATGCTGATGCCGTCGGAGATGGCCGGAGCGCCGAACTCGAAGGTCTGGAAACCGGCCTCTTTGGCGCCAATCTTCAGGTCGGCGGCCAGGTCGCGCAGGTGGTAGTTGCAGGGCATCCCTTCGGTCCAGGTGTTCACGATGCCCACCCAGGGAATCTTGAACTCCTCATCGCTGATGCCGACTGCGCGGAGCATGGCGCGGGCGGGGGATTGTTGGGGGCCTTGTTTGATAATGTCGCTTCGCATAGGCAAACCTCGGATTATGTTTTCGCTATTGGCTTCCGGCGCTATCTTACCTGGGCGTCAAAGTGTTCAGTCTGGCTTCTGTGAACCTGGGTCTGATTCAGCAGATGCATCAGGCGTCGTTGTGGGTGGCAATTTTGCCGTGGAATTTACGCGGATCGCCTTCCAGGATACGCACCAGGGCCCGGGCCGACTGCTCTGGGGTAAGCACCCGGCCCTGCGCCTTGTAACCCTTGAACAGAGGGCGCAGGGTCTCGCTACCTCCGCCCTGGGCCTCGCGCAGTTGTTTTTGCATGTCGGTCTCGACAATGCCGGGGCGGTAGGTGAAACAGGTGACCTCGGGGGCCTCTATGGCTAGTTGGCGGGCCAGGTGTTCTTCGGCAGCTTTGGCAATGGCATAGATGCCCATTCCCGAGATGTTGTGCTCGGCCACGCCCGAACCCAGAAACACCGCAATGCTGCCGGGCTGGCGGATCAGATGGGGATAGGCAAAGCGGGCCAGCTGATACCCCCCTTTGACGTTTGAATCCATGATTTCGTCGTACTGCGACTCGATCAGTTCGTAGGCCAGCGGCCCCGCATTCAGGATGCCCGCATTGTGTATGAAGCCCATAAAGTGGCCGATTTGCAGCGCCTGGGCGACCAGGGCCTCGGCTACGGCGCTATCGGCGGCGCTCCCGGCCACCGACTCGCAGCGCACACCCAGATTGCGCACCTCGTCGCGGACGAACTCGAGGGCCTTCTGGTTGCGGGCCCCTATAACCAGGTTGGCCCCGGCCCTGGCGAGCTCGAGCGCCAGGGCCTCGCCGATACCCCGGCTGGCCCCGGTGATGATAAAGGTCTGGTTTTTGAGTCTCATGCTTCTGTATATACGCTGGATTGTCCAAAACCGCTAGAGGCATGTGGCTCACAGTTCAAACCGAGACTTTGCTCAATGCCTCGACCACCTGCTGCGTGAACGCCTGGGTGCTGGCCTTGCCCCCCAGGTCAGGGGTGGGGTTGGCCGAGAGGGCTGCGGTTACGGCATCCTCCACCCGTTTGGCGAGGTCGGGGCGGTTCAGGGCATGGGTCAGCAACATGGCCGCCGAAAGGATGGCGGCGGTGGGGTTGGCGATGCCCTTGCCGGCGATGTCGGGGGCCGAGCCGTGGACGGGCTCAAACAGGGGCGTTTGCTCGCCCAGGCTGGCCGAGGGCAACAGCCCCAGCGAACCCGGCAGTACGCTGGCCAGGTCGGAGAGAATATCGCCGAAGATGTTGCCGGTTACTACCACATCGAAGCGGCTGGGCCGGGTGACCAGGTGCATGGCCATGGCGTCCACGTACTGGTGTTCCAGGGCCACATCGGGGTAGCTTTGGTGCACCTCGTCCACGGTCTTGCGCCAGAACTCGCCGACCTCGAGTACGTTGGCTTTGTCCACACTGCACACCTGGCCCCGTCGTTTGCGGGCGGCCTCGAAGGCCACCCGGGCGATGCGCTCCACCTCGGGCTTGCTGTAGCGCTCGGTGTTCCAGCCCTCGGCCTCGCTCATGCCACGGGGCTCACCAAAGTAGATGCCGCCAGTGAGTTCGCGGATGACCAGCACGTCCACACCTTTGGCAATTTCGGGCTTGAGGGGGGAGAGGTGCTCGAGGCCCGGCAGCACTTTGGCGGGGCGCAGGTTGGCAAAGAGGCCGTGGGCCTTGCGCAGGGCCAGCAGGCCGGTCTCGGCCCGCAGGTGGCGGGGCACGTGGTCCCACTTGGGGCCGCCGATGGCCCCCAGCAGGATGGCGTCGGCGTCCAGGCAGCCCTTGCGGGTCACCTCGGGGAAGGGCTCGCCATGAGCGTCTATGGCATTGCCGCCAAAGGGGAAGGCTTCAAACTCGAGGCCCAGACCAAAAGCCTGGTCAGCCGCTTTGAGCACGTCTACCGCAGCATAGGTCACTTCGGGGCCGATGCCGTCTCCGGGAAGCAGGGCAATCTTGGGCATACGAATCCTTTCGTCTAGCTGAGCACAGCTTTGGGTAGGCGGGCCGAGGCTTGCTCCAGTAAATCGCCCGCCTCGAGCAGGTCGGCAATGGGGTCCCAGCGCCCTTCTACCAGGGCCTTCTGGGCGGTGGCAGGCAGGTTCACCTGGAAGGCTTTATCGGCGTAGCGCACCTCGAGGTTCTCCACATCTACCGTCACCTCTAAACCGGGGTCTTGCTCGAGGGCCTCTGCTAGCGCCGCAATGTCGGATTTATCCGCCGTTACGCACGGCATCGAAAGGGCCGTGGAGTTGCCAAAGAAAATCTCGGCAAAGCTCTCGCCCACGAGGGCCCGAAAACCGGCGCGGTAGATGGCCTGCGGCGAGTGTTCGCGGCTGCTGCCACAGCCAAAGTTGGCCCCGACCAGCATGATCGAGGCTCCCTTGAAACGGGGGTCGTTCAGGGGGTGGGGCTTCAGGGAGCCATCCGGGTTGAAGCGTTCGTCGTAGAAGAG
>CAZIXH010000295.1:0-5301 GCA_964543055.1 uncultured bacterium | reverse complement strand
GGTGGTGTTGAAACAAGGGGTGGTTGTCTTGATAGAGGCGAGCGCCTACGTAGAGGGATGGCAGCAGCCTAAAATCATCCCGGTTATGGAGAAAAGCTAGATGGGGTGGATGTCTCGAGCCTGACCACCGAAACCATATCCAGACTGCCCCTTACCACCCGCCAGGAGTGGTTGGCACATATCCAGGCCCATCCAAAGCCACCCCAGGGGGCGGCCCTGATGCACCTGACCCCCAGCCCGGCGATTGGCTGGATGCCTGAATACCTTTCTGCCGAAGATGTGGAATACCAGGCTGAAGCCCTGGCTTCCCAGATGCGCCGCCTGGGAGTGAGCGGTAAGAAAGCCCTGGTGGCCTTCGGGTACCACATTTTTGCGGGTGGATGGCTATTCCACGAAGCCCTGCAGCGGGCTGGCGCAATGGTGCTGCCCCACGGCCCCGGTGAGGCCGAGCGCATCGCTCAGCTGCAACAACAGTATGGCTTTGAGATTCTGGTCTGCAACCCCAGTTTTGCCATGAAGATAGCCCAGGCGGGGGGCCGCTTTGAGCTGCTGATGGCGGGTGGAGAACCCTTCACCTCGGTTCCGGGCTACCGTGAAAAGCTCGAGCAAGCCATAGGGGGAATTGCGGTAGATGCCTACGGCACCTCCGAGCTTGGGGTGGTGGCGGGCGAGAGCCTGGACAAAAACGGCCTGTGGGAAATACCCGAGATGGCCATCATTGAAATCCTGGACCCCGAAACCCTGGAACCTACGCCGGAAGGCGAGAAGGGCGAGATGGTGGTCACATCACTCTCACGTACCCTGATGCCCATGATCCGCTTCCGTACCGGCGACCTTGCGGTGGTAAGCCGCAAAGATAGCAGGCTCTGCCTGCCCAGAGGGGTCATCGGACGTACCGACCTGATGGTCAAGGTTAAGGGGGTTAAGCTCTATCCCACCGAGCTGGCGCCCCTGCTGATGGCGTTTGGCATTGACCCCAGGGGAGGGGCGCAGTTGGTGGTGGAAAGCAAGGAGGGCGGAACCGACAAGCTCACCTTGCGCATCAAGGCCGAGGCTGTTCCACCCCAGCTTGGCCCTGCCTTGCAACAAGCCACCGGGATTCGCCTCGATGACATCCAGGCCGACCCGGCCCTGGAAGGGCCGCCCCTGGTGGACAAGCGCTACTGAGCTGAACCCAATCTATCGTCGCCAGGGGGCCGGCCTCTGGCAGTATGGCTCTGGTAATGGGCATAACGGCTGCCAGGCCGCCCGCTTGCGCAGCGACACGCTTAGCGATAACCGCCATCCATAGGGTCTGGAACGCTTTATCTGTAGGGTGCGCGGGCCTCTAAATTTGTCTGTATTCGGTGGGATTATCTACAATGTTGGTAGCCATTCCAAAATAACATTCAGCTTGAACGTTACTTGCGTCGTGAAGGTGGAAGTGTAAGATGTTGGCGACAGGAATGCGGGCAGACCGTGCTAGTCTGGCGTACTTCGTGAAGACCGGCACAAGCCAGCCCGCCCAAGAGGAGGCGCATGGCACCTATAAGTGAGTATCAGGCTCTACTGGTGTACCTGGCAGTTGCGGTCGGCATTGCCATTCTGGCAGCGGTGGTGGGAGCCATCCTGGGACCCAAGAAAGGCGGGCGTTTTAAGCTCATGCCCTACGAGTCGGGCAACGACCCCGCCGGGGAGGTCAAGCGTTTCCCCGTGCACTTCTACGCCGTGGCCATGCTATTCATCATTTTCGACGTGGAGGTGGCCTTCTTATGGCCCTACGCAGTGAGTGCGGGCACGGTAGGGGTGGTGGGCTTCTTTGGCCTGGTGGTGTTTACGGCGCTTTTGTTTGTGGGTTTTTTGTACGAGTGGTACAAGGGTGTGATGAAGTGGCACTAGCTTCGCTGTCGCAAGTCTCAAGTCGCAAGAACTCGAGACCTGCGACCTGTGACCTGCAACGGAGGTCTTGAGAATGGCAACCCTGACGGATTTATTTACCAAAGATGTGCAGGAGCTCGAGAACGAGGGCATCCTGTTCACCACCCTCGAGAAGCTCATCGCCTGGGGGCGATCGAACAGCCTGTGGCCGGCCACCTTCGGGCTGGCTTGCTGCGCCATCGAAATGATGGCCTCCACCGATGCCCGCAACGACCTCTCCCGCTTCGGATCGGAGGTTTTCAGGGCCTCGCCGCGACAGGCCGATGTCATGATTGTGGCCGGGCGGCTTTCCAAGAAGATGGCCCCGGTAATGCGCCGGGTCTACGACCAGATGCCCGACCCTAAGTGGGTCATCTCGATGGGAGCCTGCGCCTCTTCAGGCGGGATGTTCAACAACTATGCCATCGTGCAAAACGTGGACAGCGTGGTGCCGGTGGACGTGTTTGTGCCGGGTTGCCCACCCCGGCCCGAGGCCCTGATTTACGCGGTGACGCAGCTTCAGAAAAAAATTCAGGGAAAAGCCCGCGACGACGAAGGCCGCAAGCTGCCCAAGATTGAGGCCTGGAAGCGCTAACACCCCGAGGTGGATATGCAAAAGCTGACACAGCTACTAGACCAGGCTCGAGCTAAGGGCTGGGAAATCGAGGAGGCCCACGGCAATACCTGGGTGGTGGTGCCCCGAACTGAGTTCAAGGCGCTGTTGGCGGAGCTCAAAGAGCAGGGCTGGAACTACCTGGCCGATATTGTGGGCCTGGATTACCTGGAGTATCCCCAGCCCAAACCCAAGCGTTTTTGTGTGGTGTACGAGCTGGTATCGCTGCCCGGCTACAAAGGGGGTGACGGCAGCCGGGTGTTTGTCCGGGTCTACGTGCCCGAGTCCAACCCCAGCCTGCCCAGTCTGACCGACCTGTGGATGGGGGCGGATTACCTCGAGCGCGAGATTTTTGACCTGTTTGGCATCCGCTTTGAAGGGCACCCCGACCTTCGAAAAATCCTCACCCCTGAAGACCTCGAGGGCTATCCCCTCCGGAAGGACTTCCCCCTGGGCGAGACCCCGACCCTGTTCAAAGAGGGCCGCTTCATAGACCCCGACGCTTTTCGGGCGGGCCTTTCGGGCAACAAGGGCGGTATGACCGGCTGGCGTGGGGGCTCGCGCAAAGGCTACCAGGAGGTGGCTGCCGAGGTGCAGAAAGTGGTCAAAGGAGGCAACTGATGGTGCGCGACCCACAAAAACTCCATAGCCCCTCTGTAGAGGCTTACGACATCGCCGATGCACCCGAGCTCAAGTCCGAAGTCATGACCCTGAACGTAGGGCCCCAGCACCCCTCGACCCACGGGGTGCTTCGGGTGGTGGTGGATCTCTCGGGGGAGCAGATTCTGCGCCTGACCCCGCACATCGGGTATCTCCATACCGGCTTCGAGAAGAACATGGAGAACCGCACCTACACCCAGTGCATCACCTACACCCCCCGCATGGACTACCTGCATAGCTTCAGCCACGACCTGGCCTATGCGCTCAGTGTGGAGAAGCTGGTGGGAGCCCAGGTGCCGCCCAGGGCCCAGGCCATTCGGGTGATGCTCAACGAGCTGTCCCGCATTGCCTCGCACCTGGTTTTTTTGGGAACCGGGCTGCTGGACTTTGGGGCGCTGACCCCCTTTTTCTATGCTTTCCGCGAACGGGAGGCGGTACTTGACCTGTTTGAATGGGTTTCGGGTCAGCGCTTTCACCATAACTACATCCGCATTGGGGGCCTTAAGGAAGACCTGCCCCCCGAGTTTTTGAGCGAGGTCAAGAAGTTCATTGTGCAGATGCCGGCCCGCATAGACGAGTACGAGGCGCTCTTCAAAGAAAGCCCCATCTTCTACGAGCGGGCTCGAGGGGTTTCGGTCATCCCCGCCGAAGTTGCCATCAATCTGTCGCTTACGGGGGGCAGTCTGCGGGCCTCGGGGGTGAACTACGATGTGCGTAAAGCCTACCCCTACGCAGGCTACGAAACCTACCAGTTTGAGGTGCCGGTGCTGCATGGGGGTGATATCTACGACCGGATGGTGATTCGCATTCTGGAGATGCGTGAGTCGGTCAAGATTGTCCAGCAGGCTGTGGAGCGGCTCGAGGCCCTGGGGCCTGGCCCCATCCGCGACCCCAGTCCGCAGATTTCATTACCACCGCGGCGCCTCCTGGAAACCTCAATGGAGGCGGTCATCTACCACTTCAAGCTGGTGACCGAGGGCTTTCACCCCGCTTTGGGCGAGGTGTACGTACCGACCGAGAGCGCTCGAGGTGAACTCGGTTACTACATCGTTTCCGACGGAGGCTCCATGCCTTATCGGGTCAAGGTGCGCTCACCCAGCTTTGTGAACCTGCAAAGCCTGCCCTATGCCTGCAAGGGCGTACAGGTCGCCGACATGGTGGCGGTCATCGCTTCGCTCGATCCGGTCATGGGGGATGTAGACCGATGAGTGCTTTGGTGGGAGACAAATTACAAGCAACAAGGTTTCTGACCGCAAAACCCAACCCATTTACGGAGGCCTATGGGATTTTTTGACGACAAACAGGACTGGCTGCGCGAGGTGTTTGCGCACTACCCCAACACGCCCCAGGGGAGGAGAGCAGCCCTCATGCCCATGCTGCGCCGGGTACAGCAGGACGAAGGCTGGATCTCCCCCGAGCGGCAAGAGGAGATCGCCCGGATACTGGGCACCACCGCTACCGAGGTCGCGGGCGTGATGAGCTTTTACAGCTACTACCAGGCTCTGCCCACCGGCAAGTACCACCTTCAGGTCTGTGCCACGCTATCGTGCGCCATCGGGGGTGCCGACGAACTGTGGGACGAGCTGGTAAGCGAGCTGCAAATCCTGCGCGGCGACGTGAGCGATGATGGTCTATTTAGCATTCAGAAGGTTGAGTGTCTGGGTTCCTGCCACACCGCACCGGTAATACAGGTGAACGACGAACCCTACGTGGAGTGCGTCACCAAAGCCCGCCTGAAAGCGCTCTTACAGGGTTTGCGGGAAGGCAAGCGGCTGGAGGACATTGAACTGCCGGGTAAGGTAGGGCATGAAGTGCATGTGCGCGGAGAGGAGGTAGGTGCATGAGCGGGCCGATTGTAAGTGGTAAAGACCCGCACTTCGAAAAGACGCTGTACAAGCCCGCAGGACAGCCGGGTTCCTGGACGCGAACGTACTACCTGTCACACGGAGGGTACCTGGACACCCGCAAGGAAATCCAGTATGGCCAGGACGGGGAGATTGAAGAGGTAAAAAATTCCGGGCTACGGGGGCGTGGTAGGGCGGGCTGTACCATCGGGCTCAAGTGAAGGCTGATCCCCAAGAACTCAGGCAAGCAGCAGTACATGGGTTGCAAGGAGGATTAGACGGAAGCAG
>CAZIXH010000294.1:0-8395 GCA_964543055.1 uncultured bacterium | reverse complement strand
AGCTGGGCCTTGATATTGCCGTCCTGGAAACGCACCATCGAGTGCACATAGGACTGGGGGTGAATCTGCACCTTCACTTTTTCAATCGAAACTTTGAAGAGCTGCACCGCCTCGAGCACCTCGAGGCCCTTGTTGAAGAGGGTCGAGGAGTCAATGGTCACCTTGGGCCCCATCTTCCAGCGGGGGTGCTGGAGGGCCATCTGGGGCGTAACCTTAGACAGGTCGGCTGGTTCGCGCAGAAAAGGCCCCCCCGAGGCAGTCAGGATTAGCTCGGCCACATCCTGGAAGGGCTCGCCTACCAGGCTCTGAAAGAGGGCCGAGTGCTCGGAGTCCACCGGGATAATCTCCGCGCCGCTCTGTTCTGCTTCCTGCCAGAGCAGCGGCCCGGCGGCCACCATGCTTTCCTTGTTGGCCAAGGCCATTCGACGGCCCTGCTGCACGGCGGCCCGCACCCCCGGCAGACCCGCTAGCCCAGGAACGGCCCCCACGACTACATCCGATGGCCAGGCCGCCACCTCGAGTGCATCGGCGAGGTACAGGTTTGGAAAGCGAAGCCGCAACTCGGGCAGGACGCTTGCATCGGCCGCCACCGCTTCTGGCTGAATCTCGACAATTTGCCGGGATAGCAGTTCCAAGTTCTTACCCGCTACCAGCCCCACCACTCGGTAGCCCCGCCATCGGCACACATCCAGCGTCTGGGTGCCGATGGAGCCAGTAGAACCCAGCACCACGATACGTTTGGGGGTATCACTCATCTTCTTGCTAGTGTACTGGTTTGGGGATGGAGGTCTGTAATCAGCCCTGCAAGGGTATAGGTTTTTAGGAACGCTCAAATAACGCTCAGATAAAGATGGTCAGCAGATAGTAGGTGAGCGGCACCGTGAAAAGGTGCGAATCCAGGCGATCCAGCAGGCCCCCGTGGCCGGGCAGGAAATGGCCGGAGTCCTTGACGCCGCAAAAACGCTTCAGCATGGACTCGGTCAGATCGCCCAGTTGTGCCGCAAAGGAGAGCACCAGATTGACAATAAAGATTTCCACCGGTCGGAACAGGGCAAAGGGGCTTTCGGGATAGGCTGAACGAACGATGGCGGTAAACAAAAACAAAAGCAAAAAACTGGTGAGGATGCCGCCAATCGAGCCCTCTACCGTTTTGCCAGGGCTGATGGTGGGGGCCAGCTTTCGTCGGCCCAGATAGCGGCCTACAAAGTAGCCGCCGATGTCGTTAGCAAAGCTGCTGATGAGGGGTAGGGCGAGAATCCAGAGGCCTACTGTGCCGTCTGGGGAGTGGCGCAGCAACAGAAAGAAACCCAGCGTCCAGGGCAGGTACAAGAAGGCCATCAGGCTGTAAGCGAAGCGCTGGATGTTAGCGCCCACAATCAGCTCGGAGCTAAAGGCCCCAATGAGCACCAGCCCCAGGGCAATTTCCCGCCAGGGCACCCCAGGGTAGATGTCGTGGAGCTGGGGCAGGCTGAACAAAAGCATCACCAACCCGCCGCCAATCAGGAAGGCCATGTTGAGCTCGATGCCTTTATTACGGAGCATGTAGCGCAGCTCGAGCGAACCCAGTATCAGTATGAAAACTAGAGCCAGGAACATCAGAATGCGCCCTTCCCACAACACCAGGAAAAGCACCACCACCCCCACCAGCGACGAGACTACGCGGGTGGGCAGGGAGGCGTCGGGTCGGGCTTCCGGAGGCAGCACAGCTACAGCATATCAGTCAGGGTTTTTGAGGAACCTGGCTCCGAAAAGAGCGCTCAACCAGGTAGCCGGGCGCTTGACTCGAGGCCAGGGCATAGAGCGGTTTTTACAAGGGCTTGCTACAAATACTTAATGTTTGCGCCGAATAGCAGGTTTTGCTGTGCTGGACACAAGATATACCTGGAGAATACTCACAAACGCAAACCAACTTTGTCTGAACACTTCGCCCATCAAGCAGGAAACAGGGGACAGGCGTTTGAAAACCGCAACCCATCTCCTCTCACCCACTCCCATCTCGTGCATTGCTGAAAGCTGGGTATCGGGCTGAAGCTGGTATCAGTCCGTGGCCTGGGCGTAGTCCTCCACCGGCGGGCAGGCGCACATAATATTGCGGTCACCGTACACGTTGTCCACCCGGTTCACCGGGCTCCAGTACTTGTCCAGAGCCGACTGCCCACCGGGGAAACAGCCCTGAGCCCTGGTATATTTGCGGTTCCAGTGTTCATCGGCAATGTCCAGCACGGTGTGGGGGGCATGACGCAGGGGGCTTTCTTCTGCCGTGAGGGTACCCTGCTCCACCTGGGCAATTTCCTCCCGAATGGCAATCATGGCCCGAATAAAGCGGTCGAGCTCGTGTTTGGACTCCGACTCGGTGGGCTCAACCATCAGGGTACCGGGCACCGGGAAGCTCATGGTGGGGGCGTGGAAACCATAGTCAATCAGGCGTTTGGCGATGTCCTCGGCGGTGATGTCGAATTTCTTGAAGGCCCGGGGGTCGAGGATACACTCGTGGGCCACCCGGCCCTTTTCGTTTTTGTAGAGCACCGGGAAGTGGGGCTCGAGCCGCCGGGCAATATAGTTTGCGTTCAGAATGGCAACCTCGGTGGCCCGCCGCAGCCCCTCGCTGCCCATCATCCAGATGTAGGCAAAGGAGATGGGCAGGATGGAGGCCGAGCCATAGGGGGCCGCCGAGACCGGCCCCACCGGCGCGGTGCCGCCGTCCAGCACCGGGTGCCCCGGCAGGAAGGGGGCCAGATGGGCCTTGACCCCAATGGGCCCCATCCCCGGCCCGCCACCGCCGTGGGGTATGGCAAAGGTTTTGTGCAGGTTGAGGTGCGAGACATCGGCTCCATAGTGGCCGGGCTTCGAGAGCCCTACCTGGGCGTTGAGGTTGGCCCCGTCCAGGTAAACCTGCCCCCCGTAGCGGTGTACAATCTCGCACAGCTCGCGAACTTCCTCTTCAAACACCCCGTGGGTGGAGGGGTAGGTGACCATCACGGCAGCGAGATGTTCGGCGTGCTGCTGGGCTTTGGCCTCGAGGTCCTGCAAATCCACATAGCCCTGCTCGTCGCAGGCCACCACCACCACCTCCATCCCGGCCATGTGCGCCGAGGCCGGGTTGGTGCCGTGGGCCGAGGAGGGAATCAGGCAAACATTGCGGTGCCCCTCGCCCCTCGAGCGGTGGTAGGCCCGGATGGCCAGGAGCCCGGCGTACTCCCCCTGGGCGCCCGAGTTGGGCTGAAGCGAGATGGCATCGTAGCCGGTAATCTCGCACAGCCAGCGGCTCAGGGTGTCGAAAAGTTCCTGGTATCCCTTAGCCTGCTCCGCGGGGGCAAAGGGGTGCAGGTTGGCAAACTCCGGCCAGCTAATGGGCATCATCTCGGCGGCGGCGTTGAGCTTCATGGTGCAGGAGCCCAGGGGAATCATGGCCCGGTCGAGGGCCAGGTCGCGGTCGGCCAGCTTGCGCATGTAGCGCATGAGCTCGGTCTCGGAGTGGTAGCGGTTGAAAACTGGATGGGTCAGGTATCTGGAGGTACGCACCAGACCTGCCGGCAGATGGCTTGAGGGAGCGAAATCGGCGTACTTGAAGCGGCCCCCAAATGCCTCCCAGACGGCCTCGATAACCTCAGGCGTGGTGGTTTCGTCCAGGGCGATGTCAATGTGTTCATCATCTACCCTGCGCAGGTTGATGCGCCGCTTGCGGGCTTCGCTCAGGATTTCCTCTACCCGGCCCTCGGCCCGGAGGGTCAGGGTATCGAAAAAGTGGGGGTTGACCCGCGCATAGCCCAGGCGCTCGAGGCCAGCCGCCAGTACGCTGGTTTTGTCGTGGACGCTCTGGGCAATCTCGCGCAGGCCGTCCGGCCCGTGGTAGACCGCGTACATCGAGGCAATTACCGCCAGCAAGACCTGCGCAGTGCAGATGTTGCAGGTGGCCTTCTCGCGGCGGATGTGCTGCCCGCGGGTCTCGCGGGTCAGGCGGTAGGCCCGGTTGCCCCTCGAGTCTATCGAGACCCCTACCAGCCGCCCTGGCAGGGCCCGCTTGAGGGCATCCTTCACCGCCATGTAGCCCGCGTGGGGCCCCCCGAAGCCCATCGGGACCCCAAAGCGCTGGGCAGAACCCACCGCAATATCGGCCCCCAGCTCGCCGGGCGGGGTCAGTAGGGTAAGGGCCAGCAGATCGGCAGCCACGACGGCCACGCCCCCTGCCGCCCGCACTCTTTCGATAAATGGCCGCAGGTCGCGGATCTGCCCCAGCGTATCGGGGTATTGGAAGATGGCCCCAAAAAGCGTTTCGGGGTGCAGGTCGGCCTCCGGGTCGCCCACCACCAGCTCCCAGCCCAGTGGCTCGGCGCGGGTTTGCAGCACGGCCAGGGTCTGGGGGTGCAGGTTCTTATCGGCAAAAAAAGCCTTGCGCGGGTGCTTGCAACTGCGCTCTGCCACCGCCATGGCTTCAGCCGCGGCAGTCGCCTCGTCCAGCAGCGAGGCGTTGGCAATATCCAGGCCGGCCAAGTCGGCAACCATGGTCTGGAAGTTGAGCAAGGCTTCCAGCCGCCCCTGGCTAATCTCGGGCTGGTAGGGCGTGTAGGAGGTGTACCAGGCCGGGTTTTCCAGCAGGTTTCGCTGAATTACGGGGGGCAGGATGGTTCCGTAGTAACCCTGGCCAATCAGCGAGGTGAAGACCTGGTTTTTTTCAGCAATGGCCCGCATCCGCGCCAGCATCTCGGTCTCGCTCAGACCGGGTCCAATATCCAGGGGTGCGGTTTCTCGGATCGAGGCCGGCACCGTTTGGGCGATTAGCTCGTCCAGGCTGGAAACACCCACCGCCTCGAGCATCGCCTGGATGTCTTCCGGGGTGGGGCCAATGTGGCGCCTCGAGAAATCGGTGGAGCGGGGCTTTTGCGTGTCTGACATGGGGTCTCCTCTCTTCGCAATCGGAAGAAACTTGACCCCATCTGTCCTTTTGCCTGAGAGTGTTATCCCGTCGGCGGGCGTTTGTCGCCTCTCTCCAGATTGTGCTGCTGTGGTTCTTTTGCCTGAGAGATTCCGGGGCGGTTGCTCCTTCGGCGTGGGACAAGCCCATCTCTCCCATCAGCAGCCAGTTGCTTTTTCCATTGCCATGATAGCCCATGCAGACATGGGCCTAAAAGTGACAAGTGTACAGTTACCGGGTCTATGGGTCTCGCCAGTAACTATTGCGCCCAGGCTCTTATCATTTGCCCGGGCATCGTCGTTTCAACCCCTCACCCGGCGACAGCGGTTACCGCCAGAATTGTTTTATTTGGCAAAAGGAGTACCAAACTAGCCGTGCTGCTGCTCTCCCGCAAGGGGAGAGGGAAAGGGGAAAACGATAAAAGCCTACTATTGCGCCTATCAAACATTCGCCACGAACAACGCTCCAGACATTCGAAAGAGTCACTGGCTTTCCGCTACAGCCTGATAATCCGCCGCCGACAAAAGCCTCTCCACGTCGGCAGGATTGACCTTCATCTTGAACAGCCACCCTTCCCCGTAGGGCGACTCGTTGAGCAGCTCGGGTTTATCTCCCAAGGCAGCATTCACCTCGATAATCTCACCTGCTACCGGCGCGTAAATATCCGAGGCGGTCTTGACCGACTCCACCACCGCTACCGCGGCACCCGCTTCGGCAAATTTACCCACCTGGGGTAGTTCCACAAACACCACGTCGCCCAGTGCATCCTGGGCAAAATCGGTGATACCCACCACGGCTACGTCGCCCTCGAGGCGAACCCATTCGTGCGACTTGGTGTACTTGAGCTCGGAAGGATAGTTCATGATGTCACCTCGGCAGTCAGTTTATTGCCAAACACCGCCCTTGGCACAGGGGCATGGTTCCTGTGGCTTTACTGTAGCTTGACAAAAGGCGTCTCGACCACGGTTGCGGCTGCCATTCTGCCCCGAATTTCAACGTCCAGGGAAGTGCCCACCGCAGCCAGGTCAGACCTCACATACGCCATCCCGATGCCCTTTTTCAGCACGGGCGAGTGTGTACCCGAGGTCAGGATGCCCACTTCCCGACCCTCCTTCAGCACCCGGTAGCCCTCGCGGGGAATACCCCCTTCCACCTGCAAGCCCACCAGTTGGCGCTCGCAGGGGCTCTGTAGCAGCGCCTCCTTGCCGTGAAATTCCTTGTGGCTTTTGACCACCCAGCTAAAAGGTGTACAAAGGGGGCTGGTCTCGTCGGTCAGCTCGTGGCCGTAGAGGGGGAACCCCGCCTCCAGCCGCAGGGTATCCCGCGCCCCCAGCCCACATGGGGTGACTTCCGCCCCCAACAGGGCCTCCCAGACCACCCGGGCCTCGTCAGGGGCCACAAACACCTCGTAGCCATCCTCGCCGGTGTAGCCGGTGCGGGCAAAGCGCACCCACTTCCCTACCAGTTTGCCCATAAAGGTATCGTTCTTCTTTGGCGCGGCAAGGTCGGTGTCCGAGAGCTTTTGCAGCACGGCCACAGCCTGGGGGCCCTGTACTGCAATGAGGGCAAAGAAGTCGGAGGCGTTCTCGAGCTCCACGTCAAAACCCGCCTTCAGGGTGTTAAGGTGAGCCCAGTCTTTCTCGATGTTGGCTGCGTTCACCACCATCAAATACTCGCTCTCGCCCGTCCGATAAATATAAATATCGTCCACCAGGCCCCCCCGCGCGTTGGGCAACATGGAGTACTGGGCCCGCCCCACTTTGAGCTTGGAGACATCGTTCAGGGTCACAAACTGCAAGAACGGAAGCGCCCCCGGCCCCCGTATCCAGAACTCTCCCATGTGGCTTACGTCGAACATGCCCGCGAGCCCCCGTACGGCCAGATGCTCGGAGGTGATGGAGGTGTACTGGATGGGCATCTCATAGCCCGCAAAGGGAACCATCTTAGCCCCCAGGGCCAGGTGCGCTGGATGAAGTGGGGTGGTTTTCATGCCTCCATAGCATACCAATCCCGGGTCGGCAGGCCGAGACCGATAGGAGCTGTCGCAGGTCTCGGGTCTCTGGTCGCAAGTCCCGAAACCTTCAATATCCATGCACGAAACGCATACGCACAGGTGACAAGCCACGCTACCACCGAGCCTGGCTTTGGGAGTCTCATCAAGAGGCCGCTTAGCTGGTCGCGGCAACTCGGGAGAGTACCTGGCGGCTGACCGCCTTGAGGGTCTCGAAGACCCCCACCCCCGTGGTGGCCACCGCTTCGAAGATGGGCAGGCGCATCTCGGGGTCAATCACAGCCTGGATCATCTCTACCGGCAGGGCATCGGGGGTGTCGCGCTTATTGGCCTGGAGCACGATGGGGATGTCCTCAGGCTTGATGCCGTACTCGGCAAGGTTCTCACGCAGGTTGCGCATGGACTCGGCATTGGCTCGCAGGCGGTTGGGGGCTGAGTCGGCCACAAATACCAGCCCATCCACCCCCCGCAAGATGAGCTTGCGGCTGGCGTTGTAAAAGACCTGCCCCGGCACGGTGTAGAGGTGGAAGCGGGTTTTGAAACCCTTCACCTCGCCCAGATCCACCGGCAAAAAGTCGAAGAATAGGGTTCGTTCGTCCTCGGTAGCCAGCGAAACCATCTCCCCTTTGCGGTTCTGGGGCACCTGCTGGAAGACCCAGCGCAGGTTGGTGGTCTTGCCAGACATTCCTGGGCCGTAGTAAACGATTTTGAAGTTGATCTCCCTGGCGGCAAAGTTAATCGTGCTCATATCAGTTCCCAAATAGTTCGTCCAGGAGGGCACTGGCCCCATCCCGATACTCATGATCAATCCCGAGGGTTCCAGGTTGCACCACCGAGTCGCGGGTGATGACCTCGAGGGCCTGCACTGCTCGCTTGCCGAACAGCTTGACCCGGCCCACCGGGGCCGAGTTGTCGAAGATGACCACCAGTAAGGCCAGCTCGCCGACCTCTTCAGCGTACAGGCCGTGCGTGGCCCCCTGGTGCAGTAGCTCGTTGAAGCGGGGCTCGCCCAACATTTTGGCCAGGGCCTGGGTGGCGGCGGCGTTACCGGCGATGAGGGTAGCCAGCGAGTCCAGCGCTGGAGGCTTGGGCGCCCAGAGGGCTTCCTTGTGGGCCAGCACAAACCCCTTGCGGTCTAGCAGCAATGCATAACGCGCCCCACTCTCGCGCAACAGCTCCTCGAGGACCTGCGAAGCCTTCTCGTAGGCGCCCCCAAAGAGTGCGATGGCTGGCTCAACCATAGTAGGCTAAGTGTAACATGCACACGTTACCTGGCCCTGTGACAGATTACGCTCGGAATAACACCCAAAAATTATTGTGCGAGGGTTGTCCGCAACAAATGTGCCTTTGGACAACCCGCCATTCCCATCAAAAGCGTATTGTTGTCTAATGCGGCTCTTTGGCCTAATCCTGGCGTTTGGCGCAATGGGCTGGGCCACGGTGGTCTTTGCGCAGGGTGTTGCCACGATTCC
>CAZIXH010000293.1:0-4660 GCA_964543055.1 uncultured bacterium | reverse complement strand
TTTCTATTGATTTGTGTTTTAACTGTTCGCCGTCACCCGAGCTCTCCCCTGCGTAGCTCCTCGGCAGCGTCCGACGTTTATATGAGTCAGCCGCGGTCCCCTCCCTCCCTCACCGAGCTCGCAACGGGCATCTCGCCCAGGAAAGCGGTCTTGTACTGCTCCGCCCTCTGGCGACCCCCACCCTGCCCAAAAATGTAGGTTTCCTGGCCGTTTTGCTCAAAGTAGGACATGTTTTCAATCACGCCCAGGATATTCACCTGCACCCGCTTGAACATGTCCACCGCCCGCTCAGCATCAATCCGCGCCACATCCTGCGGGGTGGTGACAATCAGCCCCCCCGAAAGCCGGGTGAGCTGGGACAACGAGAGTTGTACATCTCCTGTACCGGGCGGCAGGTCAATAATCAGATAATCGAGATCGCCCCAGGCTACTTCCTGCAGGAATTGCTTGATGGTGCCGTGCAAAATGGGGCCGCGCCAGACCATGGCCTGACCCGGCGGAACGATGTTGGCGATGCTGATGAGCTTGATTCCATAGCGCTCCAGAGGCACCATCCGCTTCTGCTCGTCCACCCTCAGCTTGCTACCCTGGGTGCCAAACATCTGGGCCTGGCTGGGGCCATAGATATCGGCATCCAGTAAGCCCACGCGGGCGCCCTCCTGGGCCAGGGCAATGGCCAGGTTGGCGGCAACGGTGCTCTTGCCCACCCCTCCCTTGCCCGAGGCGATGGCCACAATGTGCTTGATCCCCGGCAGGGGCAGGTTTTGCGGGGCCCGCACCTGTGCGCCAAAGTGCACTTCAATCTCGGCAGCGCCAATCTTGCCGATGGCCGAGCGCACATCGCCCTCAATCTGCTCCTTGAGCGGACAGGCTGGGGTGGTCAGGTTAATCTTGACGGCGACCCTGGCGCCATCTACCACAATTTTTTCGACCATTCCCAGCGACACCAAATCCTTGTGAAGCTCAGGGTCGTTGACGGTTTTTAAGGCTTCCAATACCAGGGCTTCGGTGAGTGCGCTCATCTCGCCTTCAGATTATGCCTGGAAATGCTCTGATGAACGGGGTAAAGGTCACATTACCGAGGAAGCAAAATACATTTTGTCAATCCACCAGGCGGTGGATAAGCGCAAGAAACACCCGCTCACGGCGTGATGGTCAAATTGCACAAGCTCTTTTCCAAAGGAACTCTATAATCCGCAGCAAGATGAGCACCGACAAGCTACGCGACGAGGATTTGAAACTGGTGCAACTGCTCGAGCAGATGCGCACCCAGATTGTGCACTCCAGTAGCAACCTGGAATCCCTCAAGATGGCCCTCGAGGCGGCCCAGCGCCTGGTCGAAGAACGCAACCAGAGCCTTCTCAATGCGCGCAGCCCCCTGCTCGAGGGCTACGGGGCCGAGGACGACGACAAACTTACCGGACTGCCCAGCCAAGCAGCTTTTGAAAAAGCCCTCGAGCGGGTTTTTGCCAGCGGAGAAGTTTTTACAGTAGTGACCTTCGATCTGGATGGCTTCAAGGAAATCAACGAGCGCTTTAGCAGTGCAATAGGCGATGAGGTATTGCGCCGGATGGGCCAGTTGGTGCGCAAAGCCCTGCGGGCCTCGGATGTAGCAGGAAGAATCGGCGGTGAAGAGTTTGCCCTGATTCTGCGCGGCATTACGGGCGACCGGGCTTTTGGGGTCTGCGAGCGGCTGCGGGTAGCCGTGCTCAAATACCCCTGGCATCAACTGCACCCCGAGCTCAAAGTGACCATCAGCCTGGGCTTTGCAGGCCGCGACGACGAGCCAACTGCCCAGGAGGTACTCGCCCGCGCCGACCGCTTTCAGGCCGAGGCCAAAAGTTCGGGTCGTAACCAGACCTTCCCGGGTCTGTACTACTAGCACGGAGTGAGCCCCATGACCAGCCAGCCCAGGAACCCCCTCGAGAACCTTCGGCTTCCCACGGAACTCAAGGACAAAGGCTTGGTTCGCTACTTTGTCTCGCTCGTTTCGGCACTATTGTTTTTAGGCTGGCTGATACTGGAACTAACCCTGGGTTCCTGATCCAAAACCACCCCACGGGTTAAGGTATACTGCATTGGCGTTGACCGGGAGGAGTAGGTTTCGGCACCCCCCAGAGAGGATGCTCCATCGGCTGAAAGGGCATCCGGGCACTGCACAAACCGAACGTCGCCCGCGAGCGTGCAGGAAGAAACTCTTTTGGGAGCGTAGAGCCTGCCGGGAGTGCCCGTTACAGCACATATTAGCGCCGATGGCGCGTCTGGTGGCTAGTGTCCAGTGTCTGAGTTCAAAGCCCTCGACCCTCGACTCCCGGCCCCAGACCCTATTGGAAGCGCGGTGGTACCACGGGGAAAACCCTCGTCCGTGCAGCAATGTCTGCAGGGACGTTTTGTTTTTGGAGCGAGGTGAGGGATGGAAGCACAAACAGCAAGTACTCATCGAGGGCGGTCTTCGCTATGTGCTTGGATGAACAACTGCAGTCTGCAAGGAATGAGGCCCTATGACTCCTAAAGAATGGCAGATCGAGCCCCACTACCAGCCCTCGCTCCTTTGGTTCAGCCGTGAACCCCACACCCGTCAGTTTATGGGCCAGGAAATACCCCCGAGGGAGTCGGAAGATTATCCGGGCTGGTATTACTTGCAACGGGGTGACACGATGCGGATTGTGGATAGCCTCGAAGAGGCCCTGACGGAGCTTAAGTCGCGTCTGAAACACTGGAACCTGAGCGACCTCTTCGGCCAAACGGCTCCGTATCAGGCCAGCAAAAGCGAACGCAAGCGGATGGTGGTGGAGCTGCTGGAAGCCCCCATCGCCACCCCCCCGCCGAACCATGACCCCGACCGTGATCAACCCCTGCCCCCTTTGCTCGAGCGCAAGTGGGAGCTAGGCAACTACCTGCTGGTAGCCACCATCGAGTACACCCCTTTTCGCCCGGAGTTTCGTACCCGATTCGACCAACCCAACAACCCCATTCGCAGCCTGGTCGGGAAGGTCTGCACCCTGCAAGCAGCCACCCACGCCGACCTCGAGCGCGAAGACGAGGATGAAGACTTTGAGGCCGAATGGAAGGAGCTTGCGGTGGGGACGGTGCACCTCGAGGGCAACCGACTCACCGTGGGCTTCTGGAGCCACACCTTCAAGGCTGATACCCTGGTGTTCGGGGTGGCCTTCGAGGAAGCCAGTTTCGAAGACGAAAACATGAGTTATTACTTGAGTACCCAGGTGCAAAAATGACCCAGACCAAAGAACTACCCAAAACCTACGACCCCCAGACGGTGGAACCGCGCTGGGCCCAGGAATGGGCCAGCAACCCCCTCAAGCCCGAACTCAATGCGGGCAAGGGCAAAGGCCCCTTTACCATCGTGATTCCCCCGCCCAACGTGACCGGCAACCTGCACCTGGGGCACGCCCTGGACAACACCATCATCGACACCCTCATCCGCTTCAAGCGCATGCAGGGCTACGAGGCTTTGTACCTGCCCGGCACCGACCACGCCGGCATTACCACCCAGGTGCTGGTGGAAAAGGAACTGGCCAAAGAAGGGCTTTCCCGTCACGACCTGGGACGCGAGCAGTTTTTGGAGCGAGTCTGGGCCTTCAAGGAGAAAAACGGCGGCACCATCCTGTACCAGTTGCGCCGTATCGGGGCCTCCTGCGACTGGAGCCGCGGGCGCTTCACCAGGGACGAGGGGCTTTCCCGCGCGGTGCGGCGGAGCTTTGTGGCCTACTACCACCAGGGCCTGGCCTACCGGGGTAAGCGCATTGTGAACTGGGACCCGGTGGCCCAGACCGTGGTGAGCGACCTCGAGGTCAACGTAGAGCCCACCCCCGGCAAGCTCTACACCCTGGCCTACCCGCTGGAACAGGGAGGCGAGATTCAGATTGCCACCGTGCGCCCCGAGACCATCTTTGCCGATGTGGCCATCGCCGTGAACCCCACAGATGAGCGCTACCGGCACCTCGTGGGCCAGAAGGCCCGCATCCCACTGACCGAGCGCTACATTCCCATCATCGCTGACGAAGCGGTCTTGACCGACTTCGGCACCGGGGCGCTGAAAATTACCCCGGCCCACGACCCCACCGACTTTGAAATCGGGCAGCGCCACGGCCTGGAGATGCCCAGCGTGATTGACCTGCAAGGCCACCTTACGGGAGAGCTGGTACCCGAAGCCTTCCGGGGACAGGAGCGCTTCCAGGCCCGTAAAGCCGTGGTGCAGGCTCTGGAAGAGGCCGGTCAGATCCGCGAAATCCGAGACTACACCATTGCGCTGGGCTACTCCGACCGCACCAAGGCCCCGGTGGAGCCCATGCTGCTGGAGCAGTGGTTTGTGCGCATGAAGCCGGTGGCCGAAAAGGTGCTGGCGGGCCTGGACAGGGGTGAGATGCGCTTTGTGCCCGAGCGCTGGGAGAAGGTCAACCGTGACTGGCTCGAGAACATCAAGGACTGGGCGGTGGCCCGGCAGCTCTGGTGGGGCCACCAGATTCCGGCCTGGTACGACGAGGCGGGCAACGTGTATGTGCCCGACCTGGAGAACCCCGACCTCGACTGCGACCAGGACCCCCGCTATGCCCACCTGAACCTGCGGCGCGACCCGGACGTGTTCGACACCTGGTTCAGCTCGGCGCTGTGGCCCTTCTCCACCCTGGGCTGGCCCGAC
>CAZIXH010000292.1:0-3567 GCA_964543055.1 uncultured bacterium | reverse complement strand
TCTTTTTGTGCCGTGCCTGGTCGACGTCTTGCTTTATGTTGCTCAGGCGGTGTTGAAGGCGTTGCAGTTCGCTGGATTGACGGCGTTTTTCGCCGTCGAGGGTCTGGATACGGGCTTCGTAGCGGCCAGGGACTTTTTGGTGGTCGTCCTCGGGGTTCGCATAGCGGGCCTGCAGGCCGCTAAACTCGTTCTTGTAGCGCTCGATCTCTGCTTCCAGGGCGGCTACTTTGCCCTGGTCGGCCTCGAGGCTTCCGCAACGGGCCCGCAAATTCTGCAACTCGCCCTCCAGTTGTTTACGCTCGGCCAGCGCTGCTTCGTACTCGCTATTCAGCTTGCCCAACTCGCTCCGGGCACGCTCGGCTTCTTCCTGAACCGAGGTGAAGTAGGCCTCGAGTTCTTCAGGCGGTTTGTTCCCGAAGCGCGGACGCAAGCCCTCCCAAACCGCCATTAGCCCGCCCATGCCCGCTAGCTTGCCGCCCAGGTTGGCGGTTTCAGATTTCTGTGCGTCGCGGTCCTGGCGCAGGGCCTCTACCTGACGGCTCAGCACCGCCATCTCGCCCTGGTAGCTCAGAATTTGCGCCGAAAGCCGATTGCGCTCGACCTCGAGCTGCTCAAACCGGGTCTGTAGCCCGCTGTAGTCGGCCTGAAGCCGATCCCGCTCACCCTGAAGGCTGCCCAGACGGGCTTGCAGGTTGGCAAGCTGGGTCTTGAGGGCCTCAAAATCCTTGAGATGTCCTTCCAGTCCCTGAATTTTGAGGGTGGCGGCATCCAGCTCCTTGCTCAGCGTGCCAAAGCTAGCCTTGAGCGCCTCAAAGTCCTTAAGCTGCCCCCGCAGCCCGGAGAGCTCCTGTTCAGCCTGCGCCAGTTTGGTCTGGGTGGCCTTGTAGCCGGTCAGGTCGGCCTGGAGCCGCCCCAGCTCGGCCTGGGCCTCGGTAAGCTGGTTTTGCAGCCGCAGGGTATTGCCCCGGAATAGCCAGCTCAAAAGCCAGCCCAGGAGCCATAAAATCAAGCCCCCTAAAAGGAAACTACACCACTCAATCCATCCCATGAACCCTCCTTTTGGCTTTTGGGCAATTCCAAACCGACTTTCCGCAGTCCGCTTTCAGTCTAGCAAAGCCAGTTGTAAGAAATGCAAAACCCAGGGCCAAGAGCGGAGGAGTCTTACCCTTTTACCTGAACACTTTGCCTGTTCTGGGAACGATGAGGTAGGGAATAGGGGTCTGGGGTCAGGGGACAGGCGTTTGAAAACCGCAACCTACCTCCTACCACCCACTCCCCACCTTGGGTGTCGCTGAATGTTGGGTGCCTGGCTGAAGTTGTATCGGATCTACACAACAGATATAGCTAACTGGATGAGCAGCTAATGTTCCCTTCAGGACAAGGCTTTCCCGAGGTCGGATGGCTCGAAATAGGTGAAGAGCGCTCTGGCTGAAAGCCCACAGCGGAAGGCCAAAAGCATCGCTTCAGGCTGTTGCTAGCGACCGGAGACCTTTGCCATGATTTTCTGCTTTTGTTCGTGCCGTTTGCCGGGTATCCCGTATGCAGAGAGCGCTACGAACCCAGCACCTCGTCCAGCGTTTCGGCCAGGGCGTTCACCATTTCGTCTATCTCGGCCTCGGTAATCACCAGGGGCGGCGCCATGGCAAAGCCGGTGTCGTTGCAGCGCACAATCACACCTTTTTCCCGGCTGACCTTCATCAGCTTTGCGCCAATGCCCAGGGCAGGCTCGAAGGTCTTTTTGCTGGTTTTGTCCTCTACCACCTCTACCAGCGCCATCAGGCCCTTGCCCCGCACGTTGCCCACGTGGGGGTGGGTTTCCAGTGCTTGTAGCCTTTGTAACAGTTGCTCGCCGCGGAGGGCGGCATTGCGCCAGAGCTGTTCGCGCTCGATGATGTCAATGTTAGCCAGCGCCACCGCACAGGCCACCGGGTGCCCCGAGTAGGTGAAGCCGTGCATGAACATCCGGTCGGGGGCCGAGATGCGCTCGAATATCTCAGGGCTGATGCCCACCCCGCCCAGCGGGATGTAGCCCGAGGTAATCCCTTTGGCGAAGCTGGTGATGTCGGCCTGGAAGCCATAGGTGGTCTGGGCGAACATCTCGCCGGTGCGGCCAAAGCCGGTGATGACCTCGTCGGCTATCAGCAAAATACCGTGCTTTTTGAGGATGGGGGCAATGGCCTGCCAGTAGCCTTCGGGGGGTGGCACCACGCCGCCGGCCCCCTGCACCGGCTCCCCAATAAAAGCGGCAATGGTTTCGGGGCCTTCCCGGGCAATCAAGTCCTCGAGCTCCCGCGCCAGCATGGCCACAAACTCGGCCTCCGAAAGCCCGGGGTTGTTGCGGTAGGCCAGCGGCGCACTCAGGTACAAAAATCCGGGTGGCAATGGCCCGAAGTCGGCATGGTAGGCCGGAACACCGGTAGCGGCCAGTGCGCCCATGGCGATGCCGTGGTAGGCCATACGGCGCGAGATGATCTTGGTTTTTTCCGGCTTGCCCGACAGGGCCCAGTAGTAGCGGGCAATCTTGATAGCGGTCTCGTTGGACTCAGCCCCCCCAGAGGTGAACTGAAAGTGCGAGTGGTGTGGCAAAAGCTGGTGCATCCTGGCGGCCAGCTCGATCACCGGAGGGGTAGCCAGCCCAAAGAAGGTGGGCTGGAAGGCCAGCCGGGCCATCTGTTCGCGGGCTGCCTCGGCCAGCTCGGTGCGCCCGTAGCCCACGTTCACGTTCCAGAGGCCGGCAAACCCGTCAATGTACCACCTGCCTTCGCTATCACGCACCCTCGAGCCCTTCCCTTCGACCAATACTACCGGGCCGCTCTGCTTATGGCGGTGCAGGTTGGTTACGGGGTGCAGGTGGTGGGCAAGGTCTTGCTCAGTAAGTAACTCGGTGTTCCAGGTCAGGGTGTTCATAGATGCCCTCGATTCTACCCCTTGAAGGTAAAGTAATTGCCTGGAGTGGCTCGAGAAGGCCGATATTTTGTGCTTCTACCCTTTTTGACCCGCAACTTGAGACCTGCGACGTAAGACCGAATCTGCTCAGAAGTGACCCAAAAGCGATATACAAGTCCCTCGGACGCGCCCCCTGGCGCGGCAAGTGAGGGGTGCGTTTAGCGCCGCTCAGGCGCAGAGTTGGTATAAGACCGTTTTGCTGGCGTTGTGGCGACTGCAACCGGGTTACTATCCCGATTGCTTCGCATAGTATGCTCTCTTTTGTGACTGCCGATGTGCGGCGAGAGATATTCAAAATAGCGCTACCGGTGAGCCTCGAGTCCACCGTTCAACTGGCCCTGGGCTTTGTCAACCAGGTGATCGTGGGCACCCTGGGCACCGCGACCATTGCGGCGGTGGGCCTGGCCAACAACGTGCTTTTCATCGGCATTTTGTGCCTGAACACCCTGGGGGCGGGTTGCGCCATTCTGGCCAGCCGGGCCAGGGGGCGGGGCGATGAGGCTGCAGTAAAGCGCATCGTGAGCTTCTTCGTCGGGTTCTCGCTGGTGCTGGCGCTCCTGCTGGCCCTGCCACTGGGGCTGGGGGCCACCTCTTTCTTGAAGCTGGTGGGCGCTAATCCGG
>CAZIXH010000291.1:0-4128 GCA_964543055.1 uncultured bacterium | reverse complement strand
GCCCAAGAATCAGTACATTGGTAAATCCGTAGAGACATTCTCCATGGGTAAAACAGTGGGAGGAGGGTACTACAAAGGAGGAAAGGAATATGCCACAACAAACATGGTAAGCGCCATATACTATAAGGATGGCCGGATCATCACTGTGTTCCCTTTGCTGGAGAAGAAACGATGAGCGCCAAAGGTAAGCGAGTGATCATAGTCAACAGCTACTGGTTGCACCACATCTTTGCTACCCTCGGGGAGGGCAACGAAGAACGCGCCCGGGACATCGTCAACTTGAACATGATCAATCCCAGCAGCATCCGCAAGCTGGTCGAGAACCACGTGACGTTCGAAAGTTCTACCAGGACCTCTGGGAGCAGATGTTCCCTGGGGAGCCGTGGCAGATTGAAGATCTGAGCGTTTATCAGGACCTCGATGATGTGTTGGTGTCTCTATCGGCGTTCCGAGGCTAGGGCTCAAACCCACTCTGGCAGAAGTTTCGATGTCCTATGACCTTTGCTTCCCACTCCTGGCCGCCAGCCCCGCTCCGCGGAGTGCCCGTTGCGATTGGAGCAACCCCGGAGGCAAACTAACTGGGGCTGGTAGGCCTGACGCTGGACTTGAAGATGGAAAGCAGAAATACCGCCCAATTCTTTGATGAGGCCGACCGGCTCAAGGCCCACAGGCGAGCCCTTCGCCGCTACCAACGTGGAATGCCTTACGTGGATGTGCGATTCCAGAAGATGGTGGGGGAAGGCTACTACGCTGGAGGAACGGTTTACGCCCAGACCTATGCGGTGCGGGTTATGTTCGATCCGGAAGGCGGAATTGTTGCCTCGTTCCCCCTGCTCCTGAGCCCCAGGCAGATGAGGTAACCAGATGATGAAACTTGAGGGAGTAGGCTGGGAGGAGCCAGGAAGTATAATCCGCCGCCCTCTATTTCATCCTGAACGGTTTCGGCTCGGCCAGACCACTAGAAGCACCCAACCCATTGGTTTTGGCCAGACTGCTCGGAGAGCCAGTGTTATACCAACTCTGCGCGTGAGCGGCGCTAAACGCACCCCTCACTTGCCGCCCCAGGGGGCGCGTCCGAGGGACTTGGATATCGCTTTTGGGTCACTTTTGAGCAGATTTGGTATTATTCCCGCCCGTTTCGCGGCTCCCGATGAGGGCGTAACTGCCCAGGGGCGCGGTTCCACTCGCCCAGGTGCTTGAGCAGGATGGGAATGGCTACGCCAAAGCCAAACCATAGGTAGCCCAGGCTACCCCCAACAGCACTCGAGGCCACCGGAAAGGCCATGGCCGCCAGCACCACGCTCCGGTAGGGGTTGCGGGTCAGCAGGTAGGCCAGCCCAAAAGCTCCGCCCGCCGTCACCAAAAGCCAGGGGTTGATGGCAAAAAGGGCCCCCAGGGCGGGGGCAATGCCCTTGCCGCCGCGCCCCAGCAGCCACACCGAATAGCAATGCCCCAGCACGGCCAGGGCGCCTCCCAGCAGCCCGCCACCGGGGTCGCGCACCAGAAACTCGCCCAGCGCGACCGCCATAAGGCCCTTGGCCACGTCCAGGGTCATCACCATCAGACCGGGCACCGGGCCCAGCACCCGCCAGGCGTTGGTGCCCCCCACGTTGCCCGAGCCCTCGGCGAGCAGGTTTTTGCTTTGCAGGATGCCAAACCAGTAAGCAAAGGGCAGCGAGCCAAACAGATAACCCGCCAGGGCCGCGTACACCCATTCCATACCGCACAGGCTACCAAATGACCCGGCCCAGCGCTCTGGCCGGCCTCGCTTTTATCGCGCTCTTCACCGGCCGTGGCTGCCCGGATGAGCAGCTACGGTTCTGCCCCGGACAAAGCTTATTTGAAGTTTGGCGGCTCAATATATGCGAGAGCGCTCTAGCGTGCGGGCTGGGCGGGTTGAGCGGGGCTTTGCAGGCTCCGCAAGTCGAGCAGGAAGTTGCCCGTGGTGGGCACCATGATGGTGTTGATGTTGGGGGCCAGTTTCTCCGCCACCGTGAGCTGAACCACCTGGGGGCTTTGCCGCAAGGCTTCGCCGCGCAGCCGGATGGCCTGGGCCTCACCCTCGGCCCGCAAAATGGCAGCGTCGCGTTCGCCCTTGGCCTGTACCACGGCCCGCTGGGCGGCAATTTCGGCCTGCTGGCGGCGGTTGACCTCGACCTGTACCTGTTGCTCGGCGGTTTGCTTTTCCTCGATCACCTTCGCCACCGAGGGCGGGATGTCAATCCGGCGCAAGAGCACCGAGATCAGTTCGATGTGCTGGGCACCCAGGTCTTCGCGCAGTTCCTTGGTAACGGCGGCCTCGAGCTGGGTCCGCTGCGTACTGATCAGCTCGGCGGCGTTAAACAGGCCCACTGCATCACGCACCTTGCTGCGGATTTGGGGGGTGATGAGGGTCTCGAGGTAGTTAGGCCCCAGGTTGCGGTGAAGCTGCGGAGCCTCCTCGCGCTTGATGCGGTACTGCACCGTCACGTCCACACCGATATCCAACCCCTCCTTGCTGCGGGCATTGATGGCATCCTCCCCCGGCGTGGTTGCCCCGGAAGGCGCGGGCCCTTTGGCCAGGGTGACTTCTTTCAGGCGGGCGTCGTACAGAATCACGTTTTGAATGCCCGGAATGACAATGCGAAAACCCTCTCCCAGTGGCGTAGGCTGTACCCCGCCAAACACGTTGAACACCACCCCCACATTACCCGCCGGAACCACCACAAAGCTCTGCGAGATGGCCGCTATGGCCAGGCCCACCAGCAGAAGCGGCACGCCCAGTGCCCGCCGCCCGCCCGGTTGTGCCAGCAAGAAGATGCCCAGGATAGCCACCACGATGCCCAAGAGTAAAAACATACTCACCTCACCCCTTTCACCCTACGCTACCAGTATCAGGGATGAGGCGCCTCCTGCAAAAGCCACAAAAAAACCGCAAGCGGTCGCTTGCGGCAGGGGTACTTACGTGTCAGGAACGCTCAGTCGGCAGCCGCGCCGCAAGTGCCGGTAGCGCAGCTCGAGGTTTCCTTAGCCGAGGATGAAGCTGAGGAGGATGCTTTGGAGTCTTTGACGTACCAACCCGAGCCCTTGAAGACCACGGCGGGCGCAAAGATCAGGCGCTTAATGGGGGCGCCGGTCTCGGGGTGATGGGTGTAGGCGGGGTCTTGGAAACGCTGTTCGAACTCGTACTGTTCGCCGGTCTCGAGGTTCTGGTAAACGTATCTGGGCATAGCTGACTCCTGTGAGACAAACTTGTCTAGAGGGGTCACCTCCCTCACTCAGGCATTGTGACAAACACCCCCCGCGACTGTCAATCGAGGTTTATTCATAACCCCCATAACTTTTTCGGACGGTAGACCCCACGTGGAATACTGGTGGGTATGAACAAGGCCGAACTCCGAAGCTGGGCCAAGGGGGTTCGCAAGGGGCTGCCGGTAGCGCAGTTATCGGCGCAGCTGGTGCAACACCTGGCCCGCTTCCTGGCGTCGCATCAGGCCCGTCATATCCTGCTCTACAGTGCCTTCGGCACCGAGCTCGACCCCGCCGACCTGCAAAACCTTCACCCTGCTACCTACTACCTGCCCAGGGCCCGTACCTACGCGCTCGAGGTGCATCCCCTGCCCTGCCGGTTGGTCAAGCACAAGTACGGTTTCTGGGAGCCTGCCCCCGAGACCCCCAGGGTAGAGCCTGCTGTCCTGGATGCCGTGCTGGTGCCGGGGCTGGCCTTCGACCCGTGGGGCCACCGGTTGGGCTATGGACAGGGTTTCTACGACCGCTTCCTGGCCCAGCTACCGCCCCGCACGCTCACCATCGGTCTGGTGGCCGAAGCCTTGCTCGTGCCCGAACTTCCCCACGACCCCTGGGATGTGCCGGTGCAGTTCCTGGCTACCGAGCAGGAAGTGCGAGCCGCGCTGGAAACGCCGTAATGCGGGGCAGGGTTGCGAAATGTCGCAGGTCGCAGGCTAAATCATCTTTAGGAGGTGGGAGGTAGGGAGTGGGGGGTAGATGTGGAAAACCACCGCCTACCTCCTATCACCCACCCCCATCCCGTGCGTCCCCGAAAATTGGCCACACGCCAAAAGTTTGGAATCAGGCAGCGCACTCAAGGAACCGCCAGATACCAGGGGGCGGGGTTGGTGGGAATGCCAC
>CAZIXH010000290.1:0-4018 GCA_964543055.1 uncultured bacterium | reverse complement strand
ACGCGAACGTCGGCAGCCTCAGTTGTGTATCAGTGACAGTGGTCGGCCTTGGCTGGGATGTGGCGGTTTCAGCCTGCTGGGGCTGATCTGGGCGGTGTGGCAGCTGCGGCCTGCCTTGCGGGCTCTCTTCAAGGTGCTCTGCTCGCTGTGGTTCTTGTTCTTCGCCCTCAGCCTGGGCCTCGAGGGTTTGTTCGCATGGCTTGTCTTTGCCGGTTTGCTGCTGTCGGCGGTGGGGGATGTGCTCTTGCTGTTCAGGTCGAACCGGGCCTTTCTGGCGGGTCTGGTGGCCTTTTTGCTGGCCCATCTGGCCTATGTGGGGGCCTTTGTACAGGTGGGCTCGCCGAGCCTGTGGGGCCTGCTGCTGGTGTTGCTGGGGGGGTATTTCTGGTTGCGCTGGCTGTGGCCGCACCTGGCGGGCTGGCGGGGGCCGGTGCTGGCCTACGGCGCCGTTATCAGCCTGATGCTCTGGGTGGGCCTGGGGGTGCCCTTGCCCCAGGTCTGGCTGGGGGCGCTGCTTTTTTACCTGTCCGACCTGTTTGTGGCCCGGGAGCGCTTTGTGCTGCAAGAACCCCTGAACCCCTTGCTGGGGCTGCCGCTGTACTACGCGGCCCAGTACTTGCTGGCTGGGGCGGTTCGGTAGAGCGGTCAACACTGGGTTTGGGCGGCTCTTCCTTATCGCGCTCTTCACAGAGGTGGCCGCCCCCGAAAACGAGAAGGGACAAGCAGACGTGCCTCACCCCGGTGAGGCACGCTTGTCTGCGTTGCGTTTGGGCCCAGACACATGTTTTCGGGTTTTCAGGCGGCCACTGTTCTGCCCAGGACAAAGCTTTCATGTAGCCGGGCGGCTCTCAAGAGGTTCAGGTAGATTTAGCTGCAGAAGCCAACCCCGATGAAGGGAAACTGCCCGCGTTATCGCTCCTCACCGGGCTTTGGGTCTGGGGTGTCCTCGAGGGCCACCTGTCTGGGCGCTGTAAAAACGAGTTGTGTTCCCATATTCGCAAAGATGCTTTTGTACCTGGTGTCTGGGGTTGCGAGACGGGGCCCCTACGATCAGCGTCCGTATCAAACCAGCCACAGTACGCCATACGGCGGTATCTGGCCTGCGAAGTATTTCCCGCTGATCAGGTCACGCCCTACGCGGTTGATGGGCTGGGGCCTGGGGGTCACGTTGATATAGCAGCCCACCTGCCGGTCGCGGTAGCCCCGGATGATGCGCAGCACTTCTCTGGACTCCATCACCACCTGGGGGGCACCGGGATGAAACGCCGGGTGAGAGGCCCGCACCTTGAGGAGGTGGGTATAGCGGGCCAGCACCTTGTGGGCGCGGGTGTTTGGGCTGCTCAGCAATCCTTCCAGCTCCGGCCCGCTGAACTTGTGCCGGTTGAGGCGGCGGTTGATCCCGCTTTCTTCCAGGCCCGCGTGGTCGGAGGGGGAACCCAGGAGGCTATGGAAGTAGATGCCCGGCACCCCTTGCAGGCTCAGGAGGATGGCGTTAGCCGCCATGAAGCGGTCAATTTTGAGGTCTTCGCTCTCGTCCGAGTGGGGATGGTTCAGGGCATCGAACAGGGTCAGGCACAGTTCATAGGGCACCGGGCCCTCCGGGGTGTCTTTGTAGTTGACCCGGCCCCCATGATCCAGGGCTTGTTGTACGATGGCCGCGATTTCCGCAGGCTCCAGAAGGCCGCTGGCCGGCACCACCCCCAGCCCATCGTGGGAGGCCAGAAAGTTGAAGAAGGTGGTCTGTTCGCTGGGGGATTGCAAGCCCGCCGCCCAGGCCGCAATCTTGCTGGCGTCGCCGGTGCGGAAGGTGTGCAGTACTAGCGGGGGTAGGGGGAACTGGTAGACCATCTGGGCCTCGTCGCGCCCGTTGCCGAAGTAAGCGATGTTATCCTTGTGCGGCACATTGGTCTCGGTAATCAGAACCACCTGCGGCGCTACGGCGTCCAGCACCAACCGCATCAGCTTCACGATGCGGTGGGCCCCCTCCAGGTGCATGCAAGAGGTGCCGATCTCTTTCCAGATAAACCCCACCGCATCCAGCCGGATCAGCTGGGCACCGTTATTAACGTAGAACAACAGCGCATCCAGCACCTCCAAGAGCACCGCAGGGTTGTCAAAGTTGAGGTCAATCTGGTCGGTGGAGAAGGTGGTCCAGACCAGCTTCTCGCCGCTTTTGGTTTGGAAGGGGGTCAGCAAAGGCAGGGCGCGGGGCCGGAAGACTTTGGAGAGGTCGGTGCCGGGCGCTACCACGGTGAAATAGTTCTGGTACTGGGGGTCGTCGCGCAGGAAGGCCTGGAACCAGGGCGACGAAGCCGAGACATGGTTGCAGACCAGGTCGGCCATCAGGCGGAAGTCCTGGGCGATGGCCTGGATGTGTTCCCAGGTGCCCCACTCAGGTTTGACCTGCTTGAAGTCCACCACGCTGAAGCCGTCGTCGGAGGTGTAGGGGTAGAAGGGCAGGATATGCACCCCGGAGAACACCCCCTGGAGGTACTGGCGCAAAAAGCGGTGCAGGGTTTGCAGGGGGGCTTCTCCGGCCTGGGTAATCTGATCGGCGTAGGTGATCAGGATGGCGTCTTTCTCGCTCCAGGGTGGCACCGGGGCGGTACGGGCCAGGTTGGGGTAGCGCTTCAGCAGGGCCTGTAGTTGTTCGAGTACCTCCCCGCCCCGGCCTGGGTAGAGGAACTCGAGGTGCTCCAGCATTTTTGGTTCGAGGTCGGTGGTGAGGGTCATGGCCGTATGGGGGGTGAGCAGGGCGTTGAGCTATAAGTCCTGTGCTGTGCAGGGGCGGAAGACCAGGGGGATTCAAGCTCGGTATAGCAGGAAGCTCTCTACAGGCCCCGGTCTCGGGCAAACGGGTGGGCCGGTGCAGTCGCTTTATACGCGTTTAGCATACGATGTTCTGCGTTAGGCTATCGGCAGGGCCGTCAACCACCGGCTTAGCGCACCGGGCCCGCAGCCTGGCCCCAGGCCAGGTAGATGGCTGCCGTCCAGGAGAACGCGCCACCCCCCAGGCCCTGGCCGGTGAGGGGATGGAAGTACTCGCTAAAACCCGTAACCTCGCACAGCTTCAGGGTGTCCTGGCGGATGCGAAGGGCCATCTCGGGGTAGCCGTACTCGGCAAAACCCAGGGCAATCAGGTAGTTGACCACTGCCCACACCGGGCCGCGCCAGTAGCGCTGGGGTTCGAAGCGAGGGTTTGTGGGGTCGGTGCTGGGAACGAGGTAACGCACCCGCTGGGCCCAATCCTGGAGGGTGCGTAGCAAGCGAAGGGCTCGAGCCGGGCTGGCCGTTCCGGCATAGAGGGGCAGGAAAGAGGCCGAAACCCCGATCCGGATGGCCTCACCGGTGCGGAGGTCGCGGTTGAAATAAAGCCCCGCATCCTCGTCCCAGAGGCTTTCAATGCCCTGCTGGCTGGCCTCGAGCCACCCCTCAATTTCGGCCTCGTCGGCAAAGCCCAGCCGGCGCGAAAGCCACAGCAGATCGCGGTTGGCCCGGTGCAGCACGCAGTCAATCAAGAGGCTCGCCACCCGGAAAGGGCATTCGCGCAGCAGGCGAAGCTGATCGAAGCCGGCCCGCTTGTAGACCTCGAGCAGGGTCAAGAAGCGGTCGTACTCGCTCTGGTGGGGGCGCTGGCTGGGGTCTACGTGGGCGGTATCGCGGCGGGTGTAGGGCGGAAGGGCCGGGTCTACCTCTACCCGGGCCAGGGCTTCGTCCCAGGCCGGGCTGTTGTCGGCCCCGGTCTCCCAGGGGTGCAGCACGGTGATGAGGCCGGTATTCTCCGGGTCGCGTTCGCGCTTGAACCAGCGGTGGTAGGCCAGGATCCTGGGATACAGGCTTCGGGCTTTGGCCTCGGCCAGGCCCGGGTTCTGGGCCTGCTCGAGCATCCAGCGCACAAAGGTAGCGACCACCGCCGGCGGGGTGATGGCGGCGGTAGGCGGGATGCGGGCCACCCCCCAGCGCGCGGGGCCGGGAAAGTAGGGGGGCTCGCGCCGGTGGAAGACGATGGGCGTCAACA
>CAZIXH010000289.1:0-5297 GCA_964543055.1 uncultured bacterium | reverse complement strand
CCCACCCCCCAGAGCCAAGCCAAAACGTTTGCAATCGGCCATACCCCAGGCTACGCCACGGTTCGGTTTTGTACCACCTGTCGAGCAGAAAGCTTCAAGAAGGCCGATGGTCTATAGCCCATAGCCATGGCGGGTATGGATTTGGACTCGAGCCTATCTGGCTTATGCATCCAGGAAGCGCTGTTTGAGTTCTGGGGTGGGCACCCAGCAGCGCTCGAGTTTGCCAAACACGCGGTAGCGGTTTTTTGCCACCATACGGTAGGCCCAGTCCCGCAGCCACTTGGGTAAAAACCACAGCACCGCAGGGATGCTCCAGACACCGCCCAGCCGATAGAGAATGTGCAACACCGCGTCTGACTCGAGCCAGACCTTATCACCCTCCAGCACCACCACACTGTCGGCCAGGGCCTCTGAAATGGGGATATGGTGCTGGGCCAGCAGTTTCTGCCCAACCTCGGACTGCTGCGAAGCGAACCGGAAACGCCCCGATGGGTCATGGTGAATGATGAACTGCACGGTGCGGTTGCATAAATTGCACACGCCATCAAACAGCACAATGACCTTCATGGTTCCAGCTTAGTTCGGTTTGGCTCGAGGGAGTGTGGATGGGGTTGGAAAAAGTTGCCGAATGCCCAAAGCTGAAAGCCGAAAACGATCGTACCGTTGATCTTCGATCTGTGGCTTCTCTAGAGCCTAAGACTAACGACAGTGAAGCCTTCGACCCCTGACGCTAGACGCTAGACCCTCGATAACCTCAGGGATATTTGTAACCTGTCTTGCGCCTTAGGCTGGTCGTGTTGCTAAAATGTGCAACACGGGGTCGGCAACGTGAAACTGGTAGATAACTACGGGCGCCTCATCAAAGACCTGCGGCTTTCGGTCACGCCGCGCTGCAACCTGCACTGCCTGTACTGTCATCCGCTGGGCTGGGAGCAGTCGGAGCCCCCCGGCACAATTTCGGTAGCGGATACCCGCCACTTCCTTGAGGCCATGCAGATGCTGGGCCTCGAGTCGGTGCGCTTTACCGGAGGCGAGCCGCTGGTGCGCAAAGAACTGCCCCAGATGATTGCCGTGGCTCACGAGCTGGGCATTCCAGACATAGCCATCACCACCAACGGCCTGTTGTTCAAACGCAAGGCCAGGGAACTGGTGGCTGCCGGTCTGCGCCGCATCAACCTCTCGATGGACGCCGTGACCCCCGAGGTCTTCAAGACCATGACCCGGGGCGGGCAGGTCGAGAAGGTCTGGGACGCTATCGAGACTGCCTGGGAGCTGGGGCTGCACCCGGTCAAAATCAACGCGGTGATGATCCGGGGTATGAACGACGGGGAGGTAATTCCCCTGGCTTCGCTTACGCTGGACAAGCCCCTGGAGGTGCGCTTCCTGGAGTACATGCACCTCGACAACTCCAACCCCGAGCTGTACCAGCAGCGCTTCATCGCCGGGGCCGAGACCAAAGCCAAAATCGAGGCCCACTTTGGCCCGCTGGAGAAGGTAGACCACGACCCCACCGCTCCCGCACGGGTCTACAAGATACCCGGAGCGGTCGGCAGTATCGGTTTCATCAACCCGGTCGCCGAGCCTTTCTGCTCCAAGTGCTCCCGCTTGCGCCTGACCTCCGACAAAAAAATTCGCCCCTGCCTGCTCACCGACCTGGAAATGGACATCGCCTGGGCTTTCGAGGCCCCCAACCCGGTCGAGGCGCTAGTAGATGCCATTCTGCTGGCCACCGACCGCAAGCCTGCGTTTGGCAACACCCTCCCCACCCTGCGCGAGCGGGTGATGATCGGGATTGGGGGGTAGCAAGCGACGCGAAATCTGGCCTTGGATACCACCTTCACCTCAACACTTTGCATACTGTTGAGTGGTGAGATGGTGTGGGGATCAGGGGCCAGGGGATAGGTTTTAGAGGCCCACTATCGGCCGCCTACCGGCCACCCCCAAATGCGTGTCGCTGAAAGTTGGGTATACGGCTGGAGCTGACTTCATCTCCCTCAGTCCATTGGTGGGCCTTTCGATTTTCCGTGCAGCTACAGCTCTATCTACAACAGAGCTTTCTTATAACCGGATGGCTCTAAATAGGTGATTAGCGCTCTGAATTACGCCATTACGCCGTAATTGTAGGTTTCGTTCCGCCCGTTTTTGTCCACAATGGCCCACCAGCGATGTTCAGAGAGGGTGGGCATCTGGAGCAAGAACACCCAGAACTTACTGGGGTTCTCGCCGCCGTCGGGCTGGAGGGGGCTCTCGGGGGTGATGAGCGTGAGCTGGGAGTCGCCTGCGTTCATGAAGTCTCTGACGGCGTTTTGCAGTTCGTCGGTATCGGGCTCATCGCTAAGGTCGTAGGCCGAGGGGTCGGCCTCAATCAGGCCCAGGGGGCTTTCGTCATCCTCCCCGTCTTCGATAAAGCTACGGATGGCCGCTTCCAGGGCCTCGAGGAAACCCTCTTCGTCACTCACTGAAGGTACCTCAACACTCAGGTCGGGCACTTCCAGCGCCTTCAGTAAGGATTCGATTCGCTGCTGCAAGGCCATAGCTAGCTCGTTTGACTACATAACCACAAATGCCCCTGGGTGGTCAAGCCAGTTCAACCCATGCATCCCTGGCACCGTGCAACCGTTCTGTGCGACCTTTTCGGCATACGAGTGGTTGCCGAAAGCCCAAAGCCGAAGGCCGAAAGAATTGTGAAACATACCCGGTCACGGCTCTAAACCTGAGGCGTATAACCCTTCTCGAGCCAAGCATTCATCACGATTGTTGGCTTGCTAGCGGTCTTTCACCTCTTTGAACCGCTCGATGCAGGCCTGCACCTCGGCTATTGCACCGGCCTTGTCCTTCCAGCCCGAAACCTTGACCCACTTGCCTTTGTGGGCCTCCAGTGCCTTGTAGGTCTCGAAGAAGTTCTGGATTTCCTGCTTCTGAGCGGTGGGCACATCGGCCAGGTCGCGGATGTGGTCGAGGCGCGGGTCTTCGGCCACCACCCCGATAATTTTGGCGTCGCCGCCTTTTTCGTCCTGCATGTCCACCATCCCCACAATGCGCACATCCACCACCACCCCCGGCAGCAGGGGGTAGGTGGAGAGGATGATGCCATCCAGGGGATCGCCATCCTCGGCCAGGGTGGAAGGGATGAAGCCATAATCGCCGGGGTAGAACTGGGCCGTGGGGAGTACCCGGTCGAGCTTGATGGCCTCGAGGTCGGGGTCGTATTCGTATTTGTTGGAAGACCCGCGCGGTACTTCGATCACCATGTGGACAATCTCGGGCGCTTTTTTACCAACGGGCAGGTTCTTGAGGTTCGCCATAGCGTCCCCATTCTGACATCCTCCCGCCCCAGGGGCAAAGGCTCGGCCCAACAAGCGATGCGCTAGGGTTGCATGGCATGTGCGAAAAGCATTAGCATGGATGTAAGTATGTACTTACTTGCAGCCTTCGACGAAGTAGACTCTACCCGGACGGTTCTGATGCGCTCGGGGCTGGAACTCCTGGCCGAGAAGGGCTACAAAGGCGCCACCACCCGTGAAATCGCGGCCAGGGCGGGGGTTTCCGAGGTCACGCTGTTTCGGCAGTTTGGGAGCAAGGAAGCGCTGTTACAAGAGGCGGTACAGAAGCTCCACCCTCCGGTAGAGCAGGTACTGCCTCAATCCACGTGCAACCTCGAGGCCGACCTCCTGCGCCTGACCGAGCGCTACGTACAGATGCTCGAGGCCAACCAGGGCCTGCTGGTGCGGCTTTTGCCCGAGCTAGCCCGCCACCCGGAGTTGCGCGGCGCAGCGGGGCCGGCGGGCTTCAACCGGGCCATCTCCAGTGTGCTCGAGTACCTTACCGACCTGCAAAAAGCGGGCTTGCTGCGCTCGGATGAGTCGCCTTTTCAGGCTGCCATTGCGCTGTTGGGGCCGCTTTTTGCCCGGGCGTTGCTATTTGGGGCGATGGGGATTCACCCCCCCTTCGATTTGCAGGCCCACGTGCGGGGTTTTCTGGAGGGGAGGCGGCGTGGTCAGCGTTGAGCAGGTCTCGAGGCGGTTTGGCAACCTGGTGGCCCTGGACAAGGTGAGCCTGCAGGTTCGTCCCGGCGAGGTGTTTGGCCTGCTGGGCCCCAACGGTTCGGGCAAAACCACCCTCATCCGCATCCTGACTGGGGTTTTGCTGCCCAGCGCGGGGGGAGCCCAGGTGGCGGGGCTGGACGTGCGCCGCCATCCCGAGCGGGTCAAGGCAGCCATCGGCTATGCCACCCAGGAAGCCAGCGTCTACCGCGACCTCACGGTGCGCGAGAATCTGGGGTTTCGCGCCCGGCTCTACCTGGAGGCCCAGGACGTGCCCCAGGCCGTTGAAGAAACCTTACAGCGCTTTGGCTTGCAAGACTTTGCCCACCAGCTCGCAGGGGCTCTCTCGGGGGGTTGGCGACAACGGCTGGCCATCGCCCAGGCAGTGGTGCACCGGCCCCAGGTGGTGTTTCTGGACGAGCCCACCACCGGCCTCGACCCGGTCTCGCGCCGCATCATCTGGGATCTGATCCACCAGGAAGCCGCCCGGGGGGCAGTAGTGGTCGTGACCACCCACTACATGGACGAGGCCGAGCGCTGCCATCGGCTGGCGCTGCTCTTTAGCGGTCAGGTGATTGCCCAGGGAACCCCCCACGAACTCGAGCAGCTTGCCATGCAACAGGCCCGTGTGGCCTACTGCGAGACCCAATTACCTTTGGAACAAATTCGCGCCCTGCCGGGTGTGCTGGATGGCTGGCCCAGTGGCAAAGGCGTACGGCTGATTCTGGAAAAGCAGGCCACCCCCAACCTTCCCCTCCAGACCGTATACCCCGACCTGGAAGATGTGTTCATCATCCTGACCCGCCAAAAAGGAGGTGCGGCGTGAACCGCATTGTCGCCCTGGCCCAGAAGGAGTTCACCCAGATCCGGCGCGACCACGTGCTCTCCCGGCTGATTGTGGGTCTGCCCATCGTCATGACCCTCCTGTTTGGCTATGCCATCAACTTCACCCTCTCGGGCATTCGGCTGGCGGTCTACGATGGCTCACAAGACCGCATCAGCCAGTACCTGCTGCAAGAGTTGCAAAAGGAAAATCGTTTCACCCTCACCTTCACCGCGCAAAACCCCGAACAGGTTCCAGAGGCCATCCAGCAGGGCAAGGCCCGGGTGGGGCTGATCATTCCAGCGGGCGCCCTGCAAACGGTACGGCAGGACAAGGCCGTGCCGCTCGAGGTCTACGTGGACGGCTCCGACCCCAACTTTGCCTTTCAGGCCCAGGCCGCCCTGCGCAGGGTGCTGGGCGATGTTAACAGC
>CAZIXH010000288.1:0-2906 GCA_964543055.1 uncultured bacterium | reverse complement strand
CCCCTAGCCCTGAGCGTCCCTGCAAACCCTGTCAGAAGCTCCTGAGCGACCCCGCTGTACAGCGCGAGGCGGGGCGACTCTCACGCTTTCCGCTCAAGACGCGTCTCGAGGGCGACCCCCTCGAGGCCGCCCGCTATCTGGCCCAGCAGAAGCTCGAGGCCCAGCTCCGGGAGCTTCTGCCCCAGGTCATCCAGCAGCCCGAACTGATGCCCATCCTGCAAGACACCGCCAGGCGCTACTTGCAGCTTCGCACCGGCGAGAAAGACGTTCGGGCCTACCGGCACCTGCTGCCCGAAACGCTGGCCTCTTTGCTCAAAGAGGTATGATTGAAGCACTGGTGGCCCTTTCCTGCCAAAGCGTCAGGGGCTTATGCCAAGCGTATACAGCCCATCCGCAGAAGAGCCCCACCCTGGAGGACTCATGTCAACCGAAACCAAACCCAAAAGCGTTGGCGGCGACAGCAAAATGAAGGCGGGCCTGATCTGGTTCAACGGGCAACTGGTGCCCCAGGAAGAGGCCAAGGTATCGGTGCTGACCCACGCCCTGCACTACGGCACCAGCATCTTCGAGGGTATCCGGGCCTACGAGACCCCCAAAGGCCCCGCCATCTTCCGGCTGCACGAACATACCGAGCGCCTCTTCCACAGCGCCAAGGTGATGATGTTCGAGATGCCCTACACCCCCGAGCAGATTAACCAGGCCATTCTGGAGGTCATCCGGGCCAACGGCTACAAAAGCTGCTACATCCGCCCCCTGGCCTGGATGGGGGCCCACACCCTGGGCGTGAACCCCCTGCCCAACAACCCCGCCGAGGTGATGATTGCCGCCTGGGAGTGGGGCACCTACCTGGGCGATGAGGCCGTGCGCAAAGGGGCCCGGCTCATTACCTCCTCCTGGGCCCGTTTCCCCGCCAACGTAATGCCCGGCAAGGCCAAGGTGGGGGGCAACTACGTCAACAGCGCCCTGGCCCGTGTAGAGGCCCAGCAGGCCGGGGCCGACGAAGCCCTGCTCCTCGACAAGGAAGGCTTCGTGGCCGAGGGTTCGGGTGAGAACATTTTCTTCCTGCGGGGGAATACCCTCTACGTCATCGAGCACTCGGTCAACCTGATGGGGATTACCCGCGACTCGGTGATGGTGATTGCCAGGGATATGGGCTATGAAGTGCGCGAGGTGCGGGCCACCCGCGACCAGCTCTACATGGCCGACGAGATGTTCATGGTCGGCACCGCTGCCGAGGTCACGCCCATCTCCTACCTCGACCACCGGGCCATTGGCACCGGCAAAGCCGGCGAGCACACCATGAAGCTCCGGGCCGCCTACATGGACGCGGTGCAGGGCAAAAACCCCAAATACGAGTCCTGGCTGACCTACGTGAAGTAGGCCGGTTGAAGGCTCTTTGCTAGTGGTTGCCCTGGCAGTTTGCCGGGCGATGAGGTGCAGGCAGCGTGGGGTGACAGAACCAAGGGGTATTTGTCCACCTCATCTTGCCGTACAATGTTTTATGCACCTCAAAGTGCAGACCCATAATCTGATTGCCAAAACCCACACCGTTAAGGCGGGCACCTTTCCGGTGGTGCTGTACCACGAACACCGTCATGGGGTGTATGTCGAGCGTGCTTTTATCGGGCACCCCACCTTTCGCTACTGGAAGGCCCATATTCTACCCGAACAACATCTGCAAATTTGCCAGTACACCACCCACCAGGACGACTACCCCCTCGAGTTCTACATAGACATCGTGCAGGTCGAGCGGGAGGGGCATGTTCTGAAGGTCAAAGACCTGTACCTGGATCTGGGCATTGCCCACAACGGAACCCTGACCCTGATGGACACCCACGAACTATTCGAGGCGCTAGGTGCGGGCCTGATTGGCCTGGAAGAAGCCTTCCTGGCCACCCGAACCCTGCACGACCTGATTAACCGCCTGGGGCAGCACGAAAACAATCTGGAACGTACCCTGCAAGCCCAGGGCATTGAGCTTCAATGGAACTGGAACGTATCGTCTAGCCCCCTGTAGAGCGGTTGTTTCGGCGCGTACCCGATCCCCTACAATTGGGGCCATGACCCCTTTTCGCAAGTGGCAGGTTTTTGCGCCCCTGGGCCTTACGCTTATTGGAGCCGGTATCTCCCTGACCGATCACGCCAGCTACCTTAAAGCACAGGGGGAACCCTGGTTCTGGCTGGGCACCCTGGGGCTGGTGGTGCTTAACTCGGGTGTGGCTCTGATGGCCGATGCGGTGAAAAATCGGGTGCTGTTTGAAATGGGCCAGCGCAAGTAGAACAGCAGGGGGTGGGCTTGAATGCCGATAGCTGAAGGCTGAAGGCCGAAAGCTTGAACAGAGCGGATGGTCAACAGACGATGGTCGAGAGCCGATGGCTGAGGGTCAAAGGCACACATAAAGCCGATGGCAAAAAGCCCAGTTACAAGGAGGCCACGGGTCATCGAAGTAGTCCAGGGGGGGATGATACCGCCAGTAAACCCCTACTGGGATCAAGCCCGTACTGCAGGGTAGGCTGTGTATATGCGACTCGTAACTGTGTTTGGTTCGTCCAGGGTGCAGCCCGGTACCCCGGCTTTTGCCGAGGCCCACGCCTGGGGGCGGGCCATTGCCGAGGCTGGGTTTGGTGTGGCTACGGGTGGGTACAACGGGGCGATGGAGGCCGTTTCGCAAGGGGCCAAGGAGGCCGGTGGGCTGGTGGTGGGCATCACCGCGCCCGTCCTGTTCCCCCACCGCGATGGGCCTAACGTGCACGTGGATCTGGAGTTGCCGTCTTCATCGCTGCTCACCCGTATCGAGCGGCTTATTGACGTGAGTGTGGCCTGTCTGGCCCTGCCAGGCGGGGTGGGCACCCTGGCCGAAATCCTGGCGGCCTGGAACCTGAACCACATTGCCCAGATGCACGGC
>CAZIXH010000287.1:0-6871 GCA_964543055.1 uncultured bacterium | reverse complement strand
TTCCAGACCATTGGGGCCAGTGCCTGGGGGGTATTCAGGAAGCTCGAGGTGCCCGGCGCACTGCCCGTTATTCTGGGCGGCCTGCGCCTGACGGTTTCGCTGGCCCTGATTGGGGCGGTGGTGGCCGAGTTTGTGCTGGGGGGCGGTGGGCTCGGTCACCTGGCCCAGACCGAGCAGCGCAACTTTAACTACGCCCTCTCCTTCTCGGCAGTGGCCGTGACGGTGCTGCTGGGCATCTCGCTTTATGGCCTGGTGGCCTTGCTGGAAAGCTACGTGCTGCGCTACCGGCGCAGGTAGGCTAAGCGAAGACCTTGCTGGTTATCCAGGCAATGAACTCGCTTCATTCATACCGCTGCATCAGGTTGTAGGCAAACTCGTGCAGAAGCTCGGGGCGCTCTTCAGCCAGTTGCCACAAGAAGCGCAATAGTTCGTTGTCGGAGAGCTCGAGCAGCGGCCCCAGGTTCACCGGTACGCTTTTGCCCAGCTTTTTGCGGGTGAAAATTTCGGGGGCTTCCAGGGCGGCAAAGGCCACCGCTACCACGTGCTTGCATACGGGCCCCCAGGTGTAGGGGCACGAACAGCGCCACTCGCCTTTGTTCAGGTTAATCTCGACCCGGTACGGGAAAGGCGCACTGCCCTCGACCCGTGCCTGCAAACGGCCCCGGCTGCGGGCGGCCTCGAGCACCGCCCCCTCCAGAAAAAGTTCTTTGCCCCGCTCCAATACCCTCTCGTCGGCCAGGGCCAGCAGGCTTTCAAGTTCCAGGCGCACCCCCCCATCAAAATCCAGTCTGCTGCACTTTGCAAGCCCAGGGTTTGTGACTAAACTAAATTTGGGCTAGCAGGCCCAATTCCTTCAGGGCGGGGTGCAATTCCCCACCGGCGGTGATGGTGAAAGCCAGAGCCCGCGAAGCCTGGAAATCTGCCACACATCCAGGCCCGATTGCGTGAAAATCGCAAGCCGACGGTAACAGTCCGGATGGGAGAAGGAGTGAAGCCCGGGTACCCCTGTGCCTGGGCGAAAAAAGTGGGTAATACCTCGTAAATCCTCAATCACAGCTTGGGCGACAGGCGCTTGGCCAGAGGCAGTTCGTGCCTGCTCTGGCGATGTGTGAGTAGCACGGTGTGTTGAGGATTGCAATGAAAAAGTTGGTTGTTTTGCTGGCAGTCTTGTTGTCGCTTGGAATGGCACAAACGCAAAAGGTGCGGGTGGGGCTGGGCTACCTGCCCGACGTGCAGTTTGCCCCCTTCTACGCCGGGGTGGTCGAGGGCCTCTATGGCAAGCGGGGCCTCGAGGTGGAGTTTCAGCACGGCTTTGCTTCGGAGCTGTACCCGCTCTTGGCCCAGGGCCGGCTCGACTTTGTGGTGGCCGATGCCGAGGATGTGATTGCCCTGCGGGCCCAGGGAACCCCGCTCAAGTACCTGCTGGCGCTCTACCAGAGCGTGCCCAACGCCCTTTTCTCGCGGGCCGAGAAGAACATCACCTCGGTGCGCGACCTGAAGGGCAAGACCATCGGCATACCGGGGCTGTTTGGCACCTCGTACACCTCGCTTCAGGCCATGCTCAGGGCGGCGGGGTTGCGCGAATCCGATGTAAAAATCGAACAGATTGGTTTCACCCAGGCCGAGGCCATCGTAACCGGACGGGTGGACGTGGCCATGGGCTTCGTGAACAACGAGCCCATTGTGCTGGAGGCGAGGGGCATCAGGCTGAACGTGATTCCGGCTGGCCCCTACAACCTTTCACCGGGGGTGGGGGTGATTTCGACTGACCGCGTGCTGGAAAACGCCGACCTGGCCCGCCGCTTTGTACAGGCCACCCAGGAGGCCCTGGCCCTGACGCTGCGGGAGACGCGCAAAGCCTTTGAAGCCTCCAAAAAGTACGTGCAGAACCTGCAAGAAGACAGGTTCCGGGTGCTCGAGGTCTCGCTGCGGCTCTACCAGTCGCCCTACACCCGCCAGAACGGCCTGGGCTTCTCCAACCCCCAGGGCTGGCAGAGCGGGCTAAACCTGCTCCGGCAGACCGGGCGCGTCCGCACCGACCTGCCCGCCACCGCTTTCTACACCAACGAATTTTTGCAGCGAGGGGTACAGGCCAATACCACCGCCCAGCGATAGAGGGTTGCGTCTGACCTCCAAAACCCTGCTATCTGGACTCGAGCCGCTTGAACAACGCGGAATGGTCGAGGTCGCCATCGCCCAGCGCCTCGAGCTCTGCATAAAACCCCAGGGCGCTTTCCAGGTGGGGCAACTGCAGACCCGCTTGCTGGGCCAGCTTCTGTGCCAGGCGCAAATCCTTGAGCTGGGTCTTGACCCGCGCTCCTGGCACAAATCGGCGCTCGATCATGCGGGTACCGTGGATTTGCAAAACCTTCGAGTCGGCAAACCCGCCCTTAAGCGCCTCCTGAACCTTGCGGGGCTCGAGGCCCTGGCGCTCGGCTAGGAGCAGCGCCTCGGCCACCGCCTCGATGTACAGGCCCACCATGAGCTGGTTGATCACCTTGAGGGTGTGACCTGCTCCGGCCTCGCCCACATGGGTGGGCCTTCCCAGGGCTTCTAGAATAGGCTTCACCCGCGTATAGTCGGTCAGGTCGCCCCCGGCCATAATCGCCAGCGTAGCGTTCTGCGCCCCCTCCGGCCCACCCGAAACGGGAGCATCCACCCAGCCGACACCTTTAGATTTGAGCCGCTCGGCATGGCGCTTGGAATACGCAGGGTCGGACGAACCCATATCGAGCACCACCTGGCCGGGGCGCAGATGGTGCTCGAGCCGTTCCAGCACCGCATTCACGGCTTCAGAGTCGGACAGCATCAGCAACAGCACCTCAGCCTTCGCGGCCTCATCCAGCGAACCAAGTAAGGGAATCCCCTCCACCAGCTCAGGGCTCAGGGTGCTGCGGTTCCAACCGTTGACCTGAAACCCCCTGGCCAGCAGCACCCTGGCCATCGGGCGGCCCATCAATCCCAGACCCAGCAAGGCTATTTGCATACAAAAAGCATACGGGAGTTCTAGCAAACCCCCGCTACCTGACCAATTATTACTCTAACTCAGCTTGAGGCCGTCCAAACGAACCACTTCACCCTGAATATGCAGTTCCAGATCGCAATCGTCTGCTGGCCCCAGTTGCAGGCTAAAACGCCCCGACAGATCCAGGGGTATTTGCACCTGCACAGCATCCTGTTTCAAGTAGACCTGGGCTTGTTCAAAAGAAATTCGTTCCCTCGAGATGACCTGCCCCACCAAACGAGCCCCGGCCTCCTCCCACTTGAGGCTCAGATCCACGTGGTATGGCCCGGCCTGGTAGAGTTGCGACCAGTTCGACCTGGGTTGGGCCTGACGCCGCAGGGGCGTACGCACGTTCCTCGAGTCCATCACCAAAATAGCCTGATACACCAAACCTGGCTGTGGGTGAGTCCTGGAAGGCAGACGGTTTTGCATCAATACAATCCTTTCTAAAGCCAAAGATGACTGAGCAATAGTTTATGCAAAGTATATAGGGGTGATCATCCAAATATGAACATGGATTCTGGATTTGTTATAACGTTACGCAGTACAATTCAGTCCTGAACTTTGCTAGAGACGTTAGCGTTAAGCAACTGAACCCCCACTTCTCTTGGAATTCGTCGCGGGTCAAACCAAGAACCATCCAGCCCTAATGCCCATCGGCCAAAGGCTACCGGCAAAGTGTCTTTTGTTTTGACACACATGTTATTATGAAAACATGCAGTGGTTCATCCTCCTAGAACTACCTTAGGGGAGGCCCATGTTTGGGAGGCTCCCCCTTCAGCGCTGAAGGGGGTTTTTATTGACCTCCAGGGACTTCCCCATATGAAACCAGTCATTAGACTTTGGCCCCTCATTTCCTCTTTAAACCTCCCACCCAATACAATGACCCGTCAAGAAGTGGAGAAATGAACAATGGTCACGACCGACAAATACAACCCCCACGAGCTCGAGCCCAAATGGCAGAAATACTGGGATCAAATCGGGCTCCTCAAAGCCACAGAGGCCCACAATGGGACTAAAAAAACCTACATACTGGTGATGTTCCCCTATCCTTCGGGCGACCTGCACATGGGCCACCTGAAGAACTACACCATGGGCGATTTGCTGGCCCGCTTCCGCACCCAACAGGGCCACTCGGTGCTGCACCCCTTTGGCTGGGATGCCTTCGGACTGCCTGCCGAAAACGCCGCGCTCAAGTTTGGGGTCTCGCCCGCCGACTGGACTTTTAGCAACATCAAACAGTCCAAGGAATCGCTGGGCCTGATGGGCATCCGCTACGACTGGAGCCGTGAGGTCACCACCTGCCTGCCCGACTACTACAAGTGGAACCAGTGGATCTTTCTGAAGATGTACGAGCGGGGCCTGGCCTATCGCAAAAAGAGCTACGTCAACTGGGATCCGGTCGAGCAGAGCGTACTGGCCAACGAGCAGGTGATTGACGGGCGGGGCTGGCGCAGTGGAGCTTTGGTAGAGAAGCGCGAGCTCGAGCAGTGGTACCTCAAAATTACCGACTACGCCGAGCGCCTGCTGGCCGACCTGGAAAAGCTCCCCCGCTGGCCCGAAAAGGTCAAGGCCATGCAGCGGGCCTGGATCGGCAAGAGCCAGGGTGCGGAGTTCGACTTCCCGGTCAAGGGACACGAAGCCAAAATCCGCGTGTTTTCGACCCGCCCCGACACCATCTTTGGGGCTACCTTTATGGTGCTGGCCCCCGAGCACGAGCTGGTAGCCCAGATCACCGTCCCTGAGCAGAAAGCCGCTGTAGAAGCCTATGTCGCTGCTGCCCGGATGAAGAGTGAGGTAGAGCGGCAGATGGAAGACCGCGAGAAGACCGGGGTCTTCACCGGGGCTTACGCCATCAACCCGGCCAACGGCAAGGAGATTCCGGTCTGGATCGCCGACTATGTGCTCTCGGGTTATGGCACCGGGGCCATCATGGCCGTACCGGGGCAGGACGAGCGCGACTGGGAGTTTGCCGAGAAGTTCGGGTTGGAAATCATCCGCACGGTGCAGCCACCCGAGGGCTGGCAAGGCAAGGCCTACACCGAGGATGGCCCTGCCATTAATTCGGATTTCCTGGACGGCCTCTACATGGAGGAGGCCAAAAAGAAAGTGATCGCCTGGATGGAGGAAAAGGGCATCGGCCTTGGCAAGGTCAACTACCGCCTGCGCGACTGGCTCATTAGCCGCCAGCGCTACTGGGGCACCCCCATCCCCATGATTCATTGTGAGAGCTGCGGCATCGTCCCGGTGCCCTACGAGCAGTTGCCGGTCGAGCTGCCCACCCTGCGCGACGTGGACGACATCCGCCCCAAGGGCAAGAGCCCCCTGGCTGCGCACCCCGAGTTCTACGAGTGCGAATGCCCCAAATGCGGGGGTAAGGCCCGGCGCGACACCGATACCATGGACACCTTCTTCGACTCGTCCTGGTACTTCCTGCGCTACGCCGACGCCCAAAACCCTGAGGTGCCCTTCGACCCCGAGAAAGCCAACTTCTGGATGCCGGTTGACCAGTACATCGGTGGCATCGAGCACGCCATCCTGCACTTGCTCTACAGTCGGTTCTTCACCAAGTTCCTGCACGACCTGGGCATGGTAGAGGCCGAAGAACCCTTCGAGGGCCTGTTCACCCAGGGCATGGTGCAGGGCTGGACCGACGTGGGCGAGGTAGAAGTCCGGGGCGACATCATCCACTTCAAGAACCCCGAGCGGCGGGCCAAGCTGGAAATCCCCGAGACCCTGACGCTAGAAGAGGCCCGGAAATCGGGCGCAGAACTTCGCACCCACGAAGACGGCAGCATCCACTTCTGGAAGGCTGCCACCATGTCCAAAAGCCTGGGCAACGGGGTGATGGTGGGGCCCTTCGTGAAAGAGCAGGGCGCGGATATCGCCCGCATCACCATCCTGTTTGCCGCCCCACCCGAAAACGAGATGATCTGGACCGAAGAAGGGGTCCAGGGCGCATGGCGCTACCTGAACCGGGTCTACCGCATGGTGGCCGAGCACCTGGTAGAGCTGAAGGCACAGGGCGACCTGCTCGAGCCCTCTGCGCTCGAGGGAGCGCACAAGGGCCTTTATCAGAAGCTGCACCAGACCATCAAGAAAGTGACCGAGGACATCGAGGCCCTGCGCTTCAACACCGCCATTGCGGCCCTGATGGAGCTGCTCAACACCATGAGCGACTACCGCAAGGAGCAGGGCATCACCCCGGTCTACCGCCACGCGGTGCTCCGCTACTTGCAGATGCTGGCCCCCTTCGCCCCCCACCTGGCCGAGGAACTCTGGCACGAGTTCCACAACGCCTCGGTATTCAGCGCTCTTTGGCCACAAGTAGATGAAACGGCGCTGGTGGCCGATAGCTTTGAGCTGGTAGTGCAGGTTAGCGGCAAGGTGCGCGGCAAAACAACCGTCAGCACCCAGGCCAGCGAAGAGGAAATTAAGCGACTCGCGCGTGAGATTCCCAACGTACAGCAGCACCTCGAGGGCAAGCAAGTAGTCAAAGAAATCTATATTCCGGGCAAGCTCCTGAACATCGTGGTAAAGGGGTAGTTTGAAGTGAAGGGCCCGATAAGCTACACTTCGACCAATTTGGACAATTGACACTGGAAACTCATTGCTGGACAGCGTACCATCAGACTATGGTCACACTGCATAAGATCAATACGCTAGGAGAGGGGCAGGTTCTGGAGTGCGTGGGACAGGATTCGGGCGATACCTTCCGAATGCTCATCATGCACACCTCCCCCAGCCACTACGAAGCCCTGGGCAAGGTGACCCTGAGCAACGCCAGTGTCAACTACCAGTCTTCGGGGCCGATGACCCCCGACCTGCTGCTGCAATGGCTGGATACCCTTTTTGATCGGTGGCCGG
>CAZIXH010000286.1:0-8603 GCA_964543055.1 uncultured bacterium | reverse complement strand
CGCTGTGGTGAGGTCGAAGAAAGCCACCGGTTCCTGGAAATGCTGGCCCCGGGCCCACTCCACAAATCGCACCACCTCGGCCTCGGGAATCGGGCCCTGGTGGGTGCGGATACGCTCGCGGAAATCTATCAGGTGGGGGCTGGTGGTGGCGCCGAAGGGCTCGTCAGCCGCCTTGAAGGCCGCCTCGAGGTAGGCCACCACACTGCCTTTGCCGTTGGTTCCAATCACATGAACGGCGGGAAACAAGGCTTCTGGGTGACCCAGACGTTGCAACAATTCTCGAATCCGCGACAGACCCCTGGGCGCTCCGGCGCGACTCTGGGCAAACAACCATTCCACTGCTTCGGGATAGGTCACAAGCCTAAGTCTATCCTGTTTCCCCCATACCCTCTGATACCATTTTTACCTGAACACCCACCCTACACCAGGAGGTGGGGAGTAGGGTGCAGGCGTTGAAAACCACCGCCTACCTCCCACCACCCACCCCCATCTCGGGTGTCGCTGTAAATTGGCCACACACCTAAAGTTGGTATGAGGCCGATAATGGGGTCATGCCGCTGCTGCAAGCCCACCTGGAACTACAGCTTGAACAGGCCCTGGTGCATGCCTGGATGCAACAGCAGCTTGCCAGGGTAGACCTGCCCCTCAAACTGCTGCGCTTTTCCCTGGGCCGTTTGCAGGGTGGGGAGGTTCGGCAGCTCGAGCTGAGCGAAAAACGCTGCCAACTGGCAGTCGGGTTTGCCAGCGGCCCGGCGGTGAAGCTGGTGCTCCAGGCCCAGGGTTATCAGCCCGCACAGCAAGTGCTGAGGCTACGAGTCGAGCAGCTTGTTTTTTCGGGGTTTCGGGGTGCGCCGGTGCTCAACCTGGTACCGGGTAAGGTGCTGGAAATCGTTGCAGCCCAGGCCAACCAACGCCTGCCGGGGCTTTTGGAGTTGGGCGGAAATATGGAGCTGAGGCTGTACCTCGAGCCGCTTCTGCAAAAGGCCCTGCAAGAAGCACCCCTCGGGCAGAGCCTGGGGGTGCTGGGGCTCGAGGCCCGCCCTATGGTTCGGGTGGAGAGGCTCGAGTTCGGGTCTGGTCGGTTGAACTTAGCCCTCAGCGCAAGCGGCTAATCACGCAACCTGTACTGTTGCACTCGCGGATGCGGGCCTTGAGAAAGCTGGTGCGTTCCTGGGTCATGCGGGTCGCGCAGTCCAGGTTGACGGTGCGCGAGGTGGCATCTACCCGTGTGCACTGCTGGTTGCGGCTCTTGATCCAGGCCAGTTGCGAGGTTCGCAGCACCGCGCGCCCTTCAGCGTTCAGCTTGCCCACCAGCTCGCGGTACACATCGTTGATTTCTTTGTCGGCCTGCACGAAAAGCTGGGTTGCACAGTAGACGTAGTCGAAGTCTGCACTGGGGTTGTCGCAACCTGCGGCCCATCCCCAGCTTGCCCCTACCAGTAGGCCCACCACTGCCAGTTTTTTCATATTCCCTCCCAACCCAATCTAACCAGATAGCGCCGAATCGCTGGGTCAAATCAGCACCCGCGATGGGGCGAGGTCAAAAATAGCCAGGTGACCGCCTTCAAGAGCCATTCACTCTAAAAGGCTCCTCCACAAAACCCTTTTGAGCGTAATACAGGCTTTCAGATCACCTGACGACGCAGGTTGGAAATAAGCAAACTCGAGGCCAACACCAACCCCGCCGCCAGCCCAAACAAACTGCTCACTTCGGTGCGCTGGGGCTTCCAGCCCACCACCCGACCCAGGTTGCGGTAGGCTTGCCGGAGGGCTTCGGCGGACTCTGCGGCATAATACTGACCCCCGGTGGACTCGGCAATCGAACGCAAGGTCTCTTCGTCGAACTGCATCCAGAAGCCACCCCACTGCTGGTCGGGGTCGCCTGGGTTGCTGCGCCGGCCCAGCCCGATGGTATGCACCACTACGCCCATATCTTTGGCGAAAGGGGTCACCTCGAGGGGATCCAGACCGCGGTTGTTGCGGCCATCCGATAGCAAGACCACCGTGGCCGGGCCCAGCAGTTTGTCGTTGGTGTCTTTCGGGAAGGCTTTGAGGCTTTCTAAGAGACCATCGCCAATGGCCGTTCCACGGCCCATCTGAAGCAGCTCAATCTGGTCAATAATGCGCTGGTGGTCGGTGGTGGGCTCCACTTCCAGGGTCGCATACCCCGCAAAGCTCACCAGGCCCACCTTGGCGCCATCGGGCAGGGAGCGCACAAAGTTCTGGGCTTCTTTTTTGGCCGCCGTAAAGCGGTCCGGCTCAATATCCTGTGCCCGCATCGAGCGGCTGATATCTATGGCCACCATTACCGTAGCCATGTTGTCCGGGGCAGGCACCACTGCCTGAGGGCGGGCCAGCGCCACAATGGCCAGCACCAGCGCCAGGCCGTACAGCAAAGCGCTCAGATGGCGCTTCCAGCGCGGCTCGGCAATGCGGGCAAACTGGGCCAGGTTGGGATAGAGCACGTGGGCGCTTGCCGCTCCCTCCTGTACCCTGCGCCAGTAAATCCATGCCAGCAGCGGTACAAGCAGCAACACCCACAGCAAAACCGGTAACTCAAACCCCAAGGCGCACTCCTTACAGAACATCACTTCAGGAAATGAACTACCCCTCGAGTTTGCCCGCTAATCTCGTACCAAATGGTAGGCCCATTTACGGTTCTTCTTCAAAAAACATACACAAACTCAGGGGCAGAAACCGCTGCTCTGCCCCTGAAGCGATTGGGACGGGTGCTACATCGGTGGGGACAGCTCCCGCGCCAGTAAATCCAGGTCTATACTTTCCAGATTGCCGGAAGCCAAGATAACCTCAGGTAAACCCTCAGATCCTCGGCATTATCCACCCGCAACCAACTGCTGCGTTATTGGCTCGGACAAAACCGATTCCCCTAACAAATAGGCCACCACGTCGCGAGCGCTGTACTGAGTGCCAAACTGCTTGACAAAGCTACCGATACGCTCGAGGTCATCTCCGCTCGTCACCAACGGCAACTCAAGGTCGCCATTTTTCTGCACCTGGCCCTGCCCTACCGCCGCCAGGAGCGCATTGCACAGGCACTTGCGCCCCTCGGTGTTGGCAGGGTCGCCCCCCTTGGCCAGGTACTGGTCAATGGGCTCAGAAGCGCAGCGGAAGCCGATTTTTCCTTCGGCTGCCTGATAAGGTTCGCGCAGATAGCCCAGGTCACAGACCCGTGTACGACGTTGATAGACCTCCGGTTGCGAGAGCGTGCCCGCTACCTCCGCTACCTTGAAGGGAAACCCGGTGGGCGAGGCTTTGGGGTCGGTAAAGACGCTGACCTCACCTCTGGCGGCCTGCTCCAGTACCCGCGCCTTCAGGCCCGCCTCGAAGCCGGACTCCTGGCTGTAGGCAAAGAGCGTACCCACCTGGATACCTGCGGCCCCCTGGTTTATTGCTCTTTCCAGGGCTTCGGGCGAACCGGTGCCGCCTGCCAGCCAGAAGGGCAGGCCCAGGGCTTTGATCTGCTCGAGGTCTACCACATCCCGCTCGCCATACACCGGCTGCCCCCGCTCATCAAAAACTGGCGCCCCTCGTGGGGGGGCATTGTGCCCGCCCGCCGTGGGGCCTTCAATCACAAAGCCTTGAATGGTTCCCGTCACCTTGCGGGCCAACAGGGTGGCCAGGGAGTTGGAAGCAATAATCGGCAAAAAGCCGGGGCGTTTGAGGGTTTGGGCCTGACCGGCGATTTCCAGCGGGTTGAAGTGAAGGCGGGGGGCATCCGCACCTGTCCAGCCGGTTACATCTAGCTTGAGCGAAGCGGTCTCTCCGACTGAAAGTTTATCGAGCGCTTCAGGAATCTCGCGGGGAATGCCCGCACCCATCAGTACATAATCCACCCCGGCCAGCATGGCCCCATACAGCGTCCCGAGGGTAGGAATTTGCAGCTTGGTGAGGAGATTAATCCCAACAAGACCCGGATGACCCTCCTTGGCCAGAAATCCCTCTACATAGCCCCCCAGCACGTGCAGGATCTGCGAGGCGGTATCGCCCAACTGACCGGGCATGGGGATTCGTTTATAGGGCTGTCTCCCCCGACCTTCGGGCTGGAAGTATTTGTCCAGCACAGGCTTAACCCATTGCTGAAAAGGGAACGCGGCCAGCGCCCGGCGCACCAGTCCACCGGGGTCGCCGTCTTGCAACCGCCGCACCATTACGGTATCCATGGCAGTACCCGAGACCACCCCCAGTTGCCCCAGCAACGAAACAGTTTTGGCCAGACGCCAGTTGGAAACGGAAACGCCCATCCCACCCTGGATAATGCGCGGTAGGGCTAGAGTAGAAACACTTTGCACGGGTACAAACCTCCAAAAGAAGCTCGCCAAATGACAACGAGACGGCTGATTGTACGGCGTGTGCAGGTGAGAACCAAAGGCAAACATCCCCCCATCGGCAGGTCTGTACCTGGTATAGAAAAGTGAGGTAGGTGTGCAGCCAAATTCGTATCGTGAGAAGAACACTAGGTCTGATGACGTAATGGAGATTGCATGAGCCTCGAGGCCCTTCATACCCAGATCACGGCCTGCCGCGCGTGCCCCCGGCTGGTGGCCTGGCGCGAGCAGGTTGGGCGGGAAAAACGCGCCGCATATCGGGATTTCGAATACTGGGCCCGGCCCGTACCGGGTTTTGGCGACCCCAGCGCTCGTATTCTGGTTTTTGGGCTGGCCCCTGGCGCCCACGGCTCGAACCGCACCGGACGGCCCTTTACCGGCGATGCCTCGGGCGATTTTTTGTACCCGGCCCTCTACCGCGCCGGGCTCGCCAACCAGCCCAGCTCCACCCACACAAACGATGGCCTGGTACTGCACAACGTCTACATCACGGCTGCCGTGCGCTGCGCTCCCCCAGGCAACAAACCGAGCCCCCTCGAGCTACACGCCTGCGCCTCCTGGACCCAGCAAGAACTGGCCTTGCTAAAGAACCTGAAGGTCTACCTGGCCCTGGGTCAGATTGCCCACCAGGCCCTCCTGGACTACCACGGCCTGCGCCGGTCGGCCCATCCCTTCGCACACGGCAGCGAGTACCGCTTGGGTGGGCGGGTCTTGCTGAGCTCTTACCACGTCAGCCGCCAGAACACCAACACCGGCAAACTGACCGCTGCCATGTTTGACGCGATCCTCGAGCGGGCGAAAAGGCTTGCTAATAGCCCATAGCCTGGAGCCAAAATTGAGCCACGGGCTATCGACTATAAGCCATCAGCTATCAGCCTTTTTGCTGTACAGGAAGTCGTAAAGCAAGGCTGCCAACCCAGCCCCTACCACCGGGCCGGCCCAGTAAACCCAGTGGGCATTCCATTCACCGCCTATGATGGCGGGGCCGAGTGCCCGGGCAGGGTTCATGGCCGCCCCCGAAATAGCGCCTCCGGCCAGGATGTCCATGGTGATGGCCAGACCAATGGCCAGCCCGGCGTAGCTGTAGTTATTGAAAACCGCTGAGCCAAAAATCACCGAGACCAAAAAGAAGGTCAGGAAAACCTCCATCATGAGGGCCTGGATGGCGGTATGGTTGGCCCCAGGAACCGGGGTTCCGTCGGCCACTGCGTTGCCGCCATATAGGGCGCCAATAAAGAAAGCCGCTACCAGCCCTCCCAGCAGTTGGGCCACCCAGTAGCCCACCGCGCCCACCGGGGTAATGCGCCCGGTGATGAGCATAGCAAAGGTCACGGCAGGGTTGAAATGGCCCCCCGAGATGGCCCCCAGGGCCACCACCGAAAGGCCAATGGCCAGTCCGTGGGCCAGGGCCACCACCATCAAATCACCGCCCTGGGTGGCCGCAATGGCCCCAATCCCCACGAAACACAGGGCAAAAGCTCCCAGAAACTCTGCAATTAGAGCGCGTATGTTCATGCTTTCCTCCCGCCATAACGTTACCCTAGTCGGCGGGTTCCCACAATTGGCCGGATTTGACAAAGCAAGCCTGCCCAAATCCGTAGGATAAATACGTGTGGTTGCGTCTGAAGCGATTGTATAAAGCCTTTACGCCGGCTCAGGCCACCCCGGACGATGCCTGGGCCCTGGCCGAGCTCAGCATCGAGGAGGCCCACCTGTACAAAGCTATGGATGTGCGCGATCGGGAACACGCGGTACGGGTGGCCAAGCGGCTGCTGGAGCGCTACCCCGATGCCCCCAGCTATGCGGTGCGGGCCGCCCTGCTGCACGATAGCGGCAAGGCCCTGCGCCCTTACCGACCCCTGGAACGCATCCTGAGCGGGCTCGTGGGCCTCGAGGTTCCCATCGAACCCCTGGACAAGGGGCTGCGCGGGGCCTGGCAGATCCGCCGCCACCACCCCGAGTATGCGGCCATGCGCATCCTCGACCCTCAGGTAGCCCAGATTGTGCGGGAGCACCACAGGCCCGAAAGCCTCTGGGCCAAGCGGCTGCACGAGGTGGATGAAGAGTTTTGATAATGCCCTGGGCGCGTCAGGAAATGCCAACATTGGGCGTACAACCAACATTCGGGTACGCCCCAGGGGGCACTGGGTGGTGGGTTTCCAACCCCTGTCCCCTACCCTCTGCTCCCTACCTCCCCTTTCCTACACTATGCAAAGGGTTCAAGCAAAGAGGGTGTAACACAAACATAACGCTCCCTTTTCTACGGCCCTCGAGGTGATTCCCACGCCCTCGAGAACCATCGCTAAAGAGCGCCGGTGCCTGCTGGCCTACGGCATGACCGTGCAGGAAGTGGAAATCTGGCTTGCCCTGGGCAAGGTCGCCGGGGCCCTGCTCGAGCTCCCCACGCTTCACGCCAGCGAGCAAGTGGAAACCGTCCGGGACATTCACAACCTGCAGAGCCGGCTGGTCGCCAAACCGGGGCTGCGGGCCCTGGGTTGGGATCGGTAGGCTTGTATAGAACGAGCGTGAGCCCCACCGCAACCTGGGACATCCCTACCCATTTGGGCAAACTAAAATAAGGTTTGCCCAGAAAGGAGGCGCTTTATGCTCAGGCCCAAACTGCTGCTGTTGTTTGGACTGGGTTTGGGGTTGCTGGTATTGGCGGCAGCACTGCCCACCTTTGTGATCAACGGCAAGACCGTCAAGGTAGACACCCTGGAAAAAGGAGGGAAGTATTACGTAGAGGTACAGGGCTTTGCCAAGGCGCTGGGGGTCAGCCTCACCTACGACAAGGCCAAGAACCAGTTTGTCATTGTGAGCGTGGGCCAGGCCGCTCAGACCCAGGTAGCCGGTACTGCCCAACTGGCGGGGGGAGAGGGCGAATTCGGCAAAACCTATACCCTCGGCAAGTCGAGTCCGCTTAACTTCACCCTTCGCAGCGCCGAGTATACGGTGAGCCGGGTCACGATGGGTACCAGCGTCTATGCTCCCGAAGCCAACGAAAAGCTGCTGGTTCTGCACTACACAGTTCAGAATCCTACCCAGCGGGATAGATGGGTCAACCGGAATAGTTTCAGGTTTACCGTAGTGGATGCCAAAGACTTCAACCACGTTTTTGACAACTATGTGGCCCGCGAAGGCACCACGGAAATCTATGAAGTCGACCTCAAACCCGCCCAGAAGGTGGATCTGGTAGCCGCTTGGGCGGTGCCGGCTTCAGGGGTCATGCCCAAGCTTATCGTGGAGCGCGAGCGGGGTGCGCCGGTTCTGCGCTACGACTTACGGGGCAAGGTCAAGCCCCTCCCGGCTCCCTTTGCCGATCCGACAGACCCAAGTGGGGCGACCGCCCTCGAGGAGGTACCTGCCAGGGCCGGAACCTACTACCCCATGCTAAAGTTTGACATGAGGCTCGAGTCGGTGAGCTACAGCACCGAGCCCATGGATAAGCGGCCACCTGCCGAAGGCAAACGTTATCTGGTCGCCACCTTCGCTATCAAGAACGCCTGTGCCCCTACTGCCCGAGAAGCGAACTTCAGCTACAGCTACTTCAAGTTCGAACTCAAGGATACCGATGGCGAGAAGCAAGAGTTTGACGGGTATCTGATCAAGGCAGCCCGCGACGAGCACGCCGATGGCAAGCTCAAACCCGGTGAGGAATACAAGTTCCGCATCTATTTTGAGCTGCCCCAGGAGGTGAAGGGCCAGACCCTTTATGCAGCCGAGGGCAAATCGAGGGTCTACGCCTTTGATCTGAGCCAGTTCCAATAGGGCGCTCTTCACCTATTTGGAGCCAGCCGACTTCAAGATAAGCTCGTCCTCGACAGAACAGTGGCCTCCAGGATGGGCGGCCACGTACGTGAAGAGCGCGATAATGCGGTCAAGACCCCCAAACCAGTGGAGCAACACCGGCCAATACCCCATCCACAAAAGCGCGGTTGGGGTATTGAGTACAACGTCGTAAAGGAGCCCATACACTCTGGCGAACGTTGGCTCGAGCGCTTGCCAACCAATCTTTCAGGTGGCGGCCTTCATTGCGTGGAACCTAAAGGCCGATGAAGCAATCCAGAGGAGGTTTGCCAGACTATCGTACAGGTATCTTTACGACGGTGTATTGAGTGCATTGTCGTGCAGATACCCGTACAAATGTGTCCATTGTGGTTGAGTTGCACCGCTATGCCACGGCCCATGCTGTGTTCTCTGGCAGAAGCCGAAGCAAACGCCTTTTCGTTCCTCCCCTACGGCGTAGGGGAGGTCAGG
>CAZIXH010000285.1:0-5854 GCA_964543055.1 uncultured bacterium | reverse complement strand
CCCCGTTAACGACCAAACCGAATATGAGTACGGCGACAGTCAAACCAGGAGTGGCAATCCGTTCTGGAGCACCAATCGCAAGGGGAGCCGGGTAGAAGTCCAGGCAAATCGCAGCGGCAACCTTGTAACTGCGGTCAAAATTGAACTCAAGTCCCGCAGATAGCCCCGTCTGAATAGTAAGCTGAATGCTGCCAATCTGCCATCCTCAAGGGCGTTTTTGTGGGATGTTTACCAAACGTTAACCACATCTTCTCTCCACCTTTACCTGATTAATCGGAGCCTGTTTATGTGCCTGTAAACACCCAACGCTGGTGACGCCGGGCACCAACCACAGGAGGTATAGCCATGCGTATGCATACTCTCAGGAATGCTGCTTTGGCTCTGGTAGGGGTGCTTCTGATTACCGTCGGTATCGCCCAAACTGACGATGCCAGCAAAATCCAAGCGGCCCGGGCCGCCACCGAGCCGGTTTTCGAACTCGGGCGCTACTTGAGTGATATACAGACCCTGGAGGAAAAGTACCCCAAGCTAGCCCTCAGCAAAGAGCAGGCCAAGCAGCTCCTGCCGATTCTCCAGGAAATCAAAGCCGCTAAACGCCTGACCCCCGAGGTAGCCCAGAAGCTGTTGCCCAAAGTTCAGGGCATACTCACCCCCACACAACGCAACCAGGTAGCGCAAATCGCCAACCAGCGTACACCCGGCACTGAGGGCGGCGCCCCTGGTGCCAACCGGGTCCAGTTTCTGAACTATGCAAATGGCGGCGCCTTCAACCCGCTGACAAACTCTCAAACTACGCTGGGGCAGGATTTTGCCAGACTCCTGGCGGCCATGGAAAAGCGCATTCGCTAGAGTCGGTAATGCCTGGGTAATCGGCTCCATTCAAGCTGTGGTTGGAGGTAAGCCATGAAAGGGAACCCTAAAGTGCTGGAAGCTTTGAATGCGCGCCTCTCTGAAGAACTGGCAGCCATCAATCAGTACATGGTTCATGCCGAAATGGCGGAGAACTGGGGCTACAGCAAGCTGCACGAGGAGCTGGAAAAAATAGCCCGTACCGAGATGCATCATGCCGAGGCTCTGATTGGTCGAATTATCTTCTTGGAAGGCCACCCCGAGGTGAGCAAGCTGGCGCCTATCAAAATTGGCAAAACCGTACAGGAAATTGTCATCAACGACCACGCCGGAGAAGCCGATGCCGTGCGAGCCTACAACGAGGTGATCCGACTGGCCACCGAAGCCGGAGACAACGGAACCCGCGAGCTGATTGAGGGCATCCTCAAAGATGAAGAGGGCCATGTGGACTGGGGCGAGCAGCAGTCGGACCAGATTAAGCAGATGGGTCTGGAGAATTACCTGGCCACCAAGGTTTGAGGCGTGAGTGGGGCTGACGGGCTTGCTCGAGCCTCATGGAGGTTTTGCCTGTGAAACGCATAATTCTGTGGTTTTTTGGGGCTCTTGCCCTGGTGCTGCTGGCCATACAACTAGTTCCCTATGGCCGTGACCACCTTAATCCGCCGGTAGTGGCCGAACCTCCCTGGGACAGCCCTCAGACCCGTGAGCTCTTTGTCAGGGCCTGTGCTGACTGTCACAGCAACCAGACCCGCTGGCCCTGGTACAGCCACATCGCTCCCGTCTCCTGGCTGGTTCAGCGCGATGTGGAGGAGGGCCGCAGCAAGCTCAACCTTTCCCTGTGGGGCAGTGCCAAACAGGAGCTAGACGATATTCCCGAAGTCATTCGAGAGGGTAGCATGCCCCCACGAATTTACCTGCCCACCCATCCCGAGGCTCGGCTCTCCCCCTCTGAAAAGTAGGCGCTGATACAGGGATTGGTTCTAAGCCTGGGCATCAATGAAGAAAAGGAGGAGGAAGAACACGATTGATGCAGGCTTCACGGTATTGGTAGGCCGGGGTATTCCGTAAAAAGTTGTACTTCAAAAATGACCCCCAACTCCTTGCAGGACCTGGGGGTCTCGATGTGGCGTATGATTGAAATATCTATGCGCAAACGACTGGTAGCCGGAAACTGGAAGATGTATAAAACGCCCTCTGAGGCCCGCCAATGGTTTCGGGAGCTGATCGACCAACTGCCCCCCACCCAGGCTGAGCCGGCCCTGCTGGTGCCTTTCACCCATCTACCCTATGCCTCGGAAGTGCTCGAGGGTCACGGGGTCTCCTGGGGCGCACAGGATGTATCGGCGCACCCGGAGGGCGCTTACACGGGCGAGGTCTCGGCCCGAATGCTGGCCGATCTGGCCTGCAAATACACCATTGTGGGGCACTCCGAGCGGCGCAGCTACCATGCCGAGTCCGATGCCCTGGTGGCGGAAAAAGCCAGGCGCCTGCTGGAGCAAGGTATTAGCCCCATCCTATGTGTGGGGGAACCTCTAGAGGTACGGGAGACCGGAAACCACGTCGAGTACACCCTGCGGCAGCTAGAAGGAAGCCTCGAGGGGGTCAACCCTCCGTCGGCCTCACATCTGGTGATTGCCTACGAGCCGGTCTGGGCCATCGGCACCGGCAAAACCGCCACCCCCGAGGATGCCGAGGCCATGCACCGTGCCATTCGCGGCTGGCTGATAGCCCGCTACGGTTCGGGTTTTGCGGAGGAGCTGCGTATCCTCTACGGGGGCTCGGTCAAGCCTGACAACGCCACCGCTCTCTTCTCCCAGCCCAACATAGACGGCGGCCTGGTAGGAGGGGCCAGCCTGAAGCTGGGGGACTACCTCAAGCTCCTAACCGCCTGATGCCTTCTTTACTTGAACACCCACCACACGCCAGGGGGTGGAAGGTAGGGAGTAGGGAGCAGGGTGTAGACGTTCAAAACCACCATCTACCTCCTACCTCCCTCCACCCACTCCCATCTCGTGCGTTGCCAAAAGTTGGCCACACGACTAAAGTTGGTATGACAGGAGAAAACATGCGAGTTTGGATGATGTGCGTGCTGCTTTCCACTCTGGCCTTGGCCCAGCCGACGGATGTGGTGCAGCGAACCTACCGCTGCGCCGGGGGCGTACAGGTTCGGGCTGTTTATCAAAACCAGTTCGACCGGGTGGGGGTGGTGTTCAATAAACAGACCTACGGGCCTTTGTTCCAGGTAGTGGCAGCCTCGGGTGTCAAGTATTCCGATGGCCGCGCTTCGTGGTGGACCAAAGGCAGTGGGGCCGCCGAGGAAGCCCTCCTGATGAGCGAACGCACCGGTAAGATACTGGTTCAGGGCTGTAAGCCCGTGCGATGAGGGCAGCGAAAATATCCTTGCGGGGAATAGCCGACGTTCACGGTCAATGTTTATGGGGCACCCGTCCCTTACGGTAAACTTGTTTCTAGCATGGCCAACCTTCACCCCCGAACCCAGCTATCCAAGGAGAGCATCTTTTCCCATATGAGCCGCCTGGCGGTTCAGCATGGGGCCATCAACCTGGGGCAGGGGTTTCCCTCCAATCCCCCACCGGCCTTTTTGCAGGAGGCCGCGCGGCGGGCCATCGGCACGGTGGATCAGTACACCCCGCCCATCGGCCTGCCCCGCTTGCGCGAGGCCGTGGCCGAGGACCTGGGCGCGGCCCCCGAGGATGTGGTCATTACGGCAGGGGGTACCGAGGCCCTGCACGCGCTGGCCGAGTCGCTGTATGGCCCTGGGGATGAAGTGGTGATGTTTGAGCCCTACTTTGACGTTTACATCCCCCAGGCCCGCATTGCCGGTGCAGAGCCGGTGATGGTGCCGATGCGCCTCACGGACCGCTGGGAAGTGGATTTACCGGCGCTGGAACGGGCCATTACGGTACGCACCCAGGCCCTGCTGCTGACCAACCCCTATAACCCCACCGGCTCGGTTTTTTCCCGTACCGAGGCCGAGCAGATTGTGGCCCTGGCCCGCCAGCACGACCTCTGGATTATCAGCGACGAGGTGTACGACGAGCTCTACTTTGGGCCGCCCCCTATTCGCTTACGTGAACTTGCACCCGAGCGGGTCTTTACCGTGGGCTCGGCAGGTAAGCGCCTCGAGGCCACCGGCTGGCGCATCGGCTGGATTCTGACCCCGCCGGGTCTGGCTCCGCAGGTGGCGGGCATGCGCCAGTGGAGCAGCTTTTGTTCGGCAGCGCCACTCCAGGCTGCGGTGGCCGAGGCCCTGCCCATCGCCCGCAAAGAAGGTTTTTATGCGCAGCTTCGTGAGAGCTACGGCAGGCGCAAGGATTTGCTCGAGCAGGGTCTGCGGGCAATGGGTCTGCAAACCTTCGCCCCTGCGGGCAGCTACTTCCTGACCGCCCTCCTGCCCGAGCTGGACGCCGAAACCCTGGTGCGCGAAGGGGGGGTCGCCATTATTCCCGGCTCGGCGTTTTACCTCCAGAACCCCGCACCCAGGGGCCTCGTCCGCTTTGCTTTCTGCAAGACCGAAGCAGAAATCGAACAGGCTTTGGAGCGGCTCGAGGGCTATCTGAAAAAGGTTCATTCCTGAGCCTGTTCTCAGTACAACGCTGCATAGTGTCCCTACACTTCCGAATTGCACTTATTTTCACGATACACTGCTTGTTAATTATTTCTGCAAAAATCGCAGACCGAACCCATACTGCTAAGTGCCTCCCGCCTATGTTCTGGATAATGGCATGATCGAAAATCGTTCGGGTATTGCGCCCGGAGCATGATTTTCTAGCAGAGCCTGGATTCATCTCTAACCTTATACGGGCGCAACTTAACTCGAGTTCGGCTAAACTGAGCAACGTGGACACAGTGCAATACCTCGACGATCACGGTAAACCGTTGCGGGACATACCCCTGAGCAACGAGGAGTTACTCCAGGGCTACCGGGCCCTGCGCCGGGCCCGGCACTTCGACGAGCGGGCGCTGGTTTTGCAGCGCCAGGGGCGGCTGGGGGTGTATCCCCCTTTTCGGGGCCAGGAGGCCGCCCAGGTAGGGGTGGCCCTGTGCTTGAAGGCTGACCACGACTGGCTTCTGCCCAGCTACCGCGAAAGCGCGGCGGCTCTTACCTTTGGGATGCCCATCAGCAAGCTGATTCTAAGCTGGCGGGCCGACCCGGCAGGCTGGGGCGCCCCCCCAGACGTGAACATGGTGCAGTTTTACATTCCCATCGCCACCCAGATCCCCCAGGCGGCGGGCGTGGCCCATGCCCAAAGGCTTTTGGGCAAAGATGCGGTCGCTGCAGTGTTCATCGGTGACGGCGGCACCTCCGAGGGGGACTTCCACGAGGGGCTGAACTTTGCCTCGGTGTTCAACGCACCCTTGCTGGTGGTGGTACAAAACAACGGCTGGGCCATCAGCGTGCCCACTCAGAAGCAGATGAAGGTGCCCCGGATTGCCCAGAAGGCCCAGGGGTACGGGATTCCGGGGGTCACGGTGGACGGCAACGACCTGGTGGCGGTCTGGAGTGCGGCCCAGGAAGCTGTGGCCAGGGCTCGCAAAGGCGAAGGCCCAACCCTGATTGATGCCCTCACCTACCGGGTAGCCCCCCATACCTCATCTGACGACCCCAGCCGCTACCGCACCGAGGAGGAAACCGAGCGCTGGCTGAAGCGCGACCCCATTCTGCGTATGAAAAACTGCCTCCTACACTTGGGGCTCTGGAGCGAGGCGCAGGAAGCCGAGCTCACGGAGGCACTCGAGGGCGAGTTCCTGGCCGCGGTGGAAGAGGCCGACCAGGCCAAAGAGCCCAAGCCCGGGGAAATTGTGGAGCAAGTGTACCAGGAGATGCAGCCTGACCAACTGGCCGCCTGGAGCTATCTGCGGGGGGAAGCATGATTGCCGAGCGCGAGACCCGGGTTCTGAACAACGTACAGGCCATCAACGAAGCCCTCGACCTGGCCCTGGCCCAAGACCCCCGGGTGGTGGTCTTTGGGGAGGACGTGGG
>CAZIXH010000284.1:0-11346 GCA_964543055.1 uncultured bacterium | reverse complement strand
TTGTGCTATTGTTGTTATATAACACGTCTATGTGCAGATACGCATTGTGTCATTTTTTTTTTGTTGTTAATGGTACGGCGACCACCTCGGTCTACACATAGTAGATCTTCGGCAGCGTCTGATGTGTATAAGACACAGTTTTGGGAGATGGTACGGACCCCGGACCTGGCCGCCGAGATTACCCTGCAACCCCTGCAACGCTTCCCGCTGGACGCAGCCATCCTCTTCAGCGACATCATGACCCCCCTGCCTGCCATGGGGGTGGAGATTGCCTTTAGCCCCGGCCCGGTAGTAGCCCAGCCCCTGCGAAGTGTGGCCCAGATAGAAGCACTGCAACTGCCGCCTGGCGAAGAAATCGCCCCCTTCGTGGCAGAGGCCCTAAAGCAGGTGCGCCGGGCCCTCGCTGGCCGCGAGGTAGCCACCATCGGCTTTGCCGGGGCCCCCCTGACCCTGGCCACCTACCTGATCGAGGGGGCGGGCTCCAAGGACTACGAGGTGTTTCGGGCCTTCTTGCGACAAGAACCCTCCGCCGCGCACCGGCTGCTGGAAAAGCTGACCGAGCTCACCCTGCGCTATCTCAAAATGCAAATAGCGGCCGGCGCCCAGGCCATTCAGCTCTTCGACTCCTGGGCCGGGCTGCACGACGCCCGCACCTACCGTACCTTTGGCTTGCCCTATAACCGCGCCGTTCTGGAGGGCCTGGCGGGCCTGGGCGTCCCCAGGCTGTACCTGGCCGTAGGGGCCAGCCACCTCTACCCCACCCTGGCTGAACTGCCCTGCGAGGCCGTCAGCGTGGACTGGCGCGTGCCCCTGAACGAAATTCGCCCGCTCTGGCCGGGCCGCACGCTGCAGGGCAACCTGGACCCCACCACCCTTCTAGCGCCCCTCGAGGTGATCACCCGAGAGGCCCGGCAGGTTCTGCGAGCCGGGCGAGGCGGCCCCCACATCTTCAATCTGGGGCATGGGGTCTTGCGGACCACGCCCCCCGAGCACGTCGCCCATCTGGTCGAAGTCGTTCATCAGTACAACCGCCACCAAGAGGAACCCGCATGAGTGAGAAAGAAACCCGTGACTACAAGGAAAAAGAAACCCGGCGCATGGTAGACCTGGACCCCGCCGGCCTGCTGAGCCGCAAGGCCCCTGACCAGGCCAAGCGGCAGTTCATGAACTACGCCTTCTTCAAGCTAAACCCGGAGTTTCGTCGGCAAAGCCGTGAGTTCATCGAAGCCGCCAAGGCCGAGTTTGCCGAGGTGTGCGAGCGCTGGGCGGCCAGGGGCCAGGGCTTTATCCTGCGCTCCTACAGCCTGGTGGGCCTTCGGGCCGATGTGGACTTCATGCTCTGGCGCATCAGCTTCCAGGTGCCCGACTTCCAGGCCATGCAACGGGAGCTGAACCGTACCGCCCTGGCCGGCTACCTGAGCCAGCCTTACTCCTTCCTCTCGATGCAGAAACGCTCCATCTATGTGGATCGCTTCAACCCCGAAGGCGAGGGCGTCCAGCTTCTGCCAGGGCAGGGGCAGTATCTGTTTGTCTACCCGTTCATCAAAACCCGCCCCTGGTACGACCTTTCGCCGCAGGCCCGACAGGGCATGATGGACGAGCACATCTACGTATCGGCCCCCTTCACCGGCGTCACCCTCAACACCTCCTACTCCTACGGCATTGACGACCAGGAGTTTGTGGTGGCTTTCGACTCCAACTACCCCCAGGAGTTTGTAGACCTGGTGCAGCGTTTGCGCTTCACCGAGGCCAGCCAGTACACCCTGCGCGACACCCCAATGTTTACCTGCGTCAAGAAGGAGCTTCGGGAGATATTGGACGATCTGGCTTGATGGCCTCCACCGAAATCTGGACAGCATTGCGCCTGCAACAAAGCCACCTGTAGCCACCCTAAATACGGAGCCCGCAGCTTACCGGCTACTTTTGCCGTTCAACCTGTACCGACCTTCTGCCTTGACTGACTATCGTTTGTAGACAAACCGAGGATCAAGATGAACGTCCTACTGATGGCCTATGGCACCCCCTACCGTCAAGAAGAGATTTTGCCTTACTACACCGATATCCGCCGTGGGCGGCCCCCCAGCGAAGCGCTGTTGCAAGAGCTGGAGGAGCGCTACCATCTGATTGGCCGCAGCCCCCTGAACGCGATTACCTTTGCCCAGGCGGTGCGCCTCGAGGCTGCCCTGACCGCCACCCTCCCCCTTTACCCCCCCCCCCTAAGGGCTTCACCCGGCGCCAGGGTGCGGGGCCCTGCTCGCGTCTACCACGGCACCAAGCACTGGCACCCCTTCATTGCCGAGGCGGTGCGGGCCATGGCCGAGGACGGGGTCAGGCAGGCCGTGGGCATCGTGGCGGCCCCGCACTTCTCGGCCCGCAGCATCGCCGAGTACCGGGAGAAGGTAGATATTACCCTTTCTGAGCTGGGTCACCCGCTGGAGTTCCGCCTGGTCGAGGAGTACTACGACCACCCTGGCTACCTTCAGGCGGTGGCCAACCGCGTGCTCGAGCAGCTCTGGCGGCTGCGGGAACCAGAGCAGGCGCTCTACCTGTTCACCGCCCACTCCATCCCCGAAAAGGCGGCCCAGGATGGGCGTTACCAGGCTCAGGTACGCGCCACTGCCGAGTTGGTGGCTCGGGCGCTAAACCTCTCGCACTGGGACACCGCCTGGCAGTCGGCGGGCCGCACCCCGGAGCCCTGGATCGGCCCCGATGTCAACGAAAAACTGGAGGAAGCCAGGGCCCAGGGGTTCAGCGAGGTGGTGGTGACCGCGGTGGGGTTTCCTTCGGATCACCTCGAGGTCTTCTACGACCTCGACTACGAAGCGCAAAACACCGCTGCCCGGCTGGGCCTCCGCCTTCTACGCACCCGCAGCCTCAATGCCGACCCCGACTACATCGAGGTGCTGCGCGATCTGGTGCTGCGCGAATGGGCCCGCTTTAGCGCCCCCGCGAGGGGGGTCTGATGGCGCATCTGGTGGTGGTGGGAGGCGGAGCGGCTGGTCTCTCGGCGGCCTACTACGCACGCCAGGCCGCGCCCGACCTGGCCATTACCCTGCTCGAGGCCGACACCCGCTTAGGCGGGAAAATTCTCACCGTGGCCGAGGGTGGCTTTGTGCTGGAAGGCGGGCCCGACGCGGTGGTGCGCTACAAGCCCTGGGCGCTCGAGCTGATGCACGAGCTGGGGCTGGAAAGCCGCATCGTGGGCACCACGCCCGCCAAGCCTTCGGCGCTCATCCACAATGGCGAGCGGGCACTGCCGATTCCCCCAGGCTTGCAAATGGTGGTGCCGGGCGACCTGCGGGCGCTGGCACAGAGCCCGCTCCTGAGCCCTCTGGGCAAGGCTCGAGCCCTCCTCGACCTGATCCTTCCCAGAAGAACGGGGGGCGACGAGGCTTTTGGCGCCTTCATCGAGCGTCGGCTGGGGCGGCAGGTCTGGGAGCGGCTGGTAGCCCCACTCTCGGGCGGCATTTACGGCGGCGACCCCTACGAGCTTTCAACCCAAGCCGCTTTCCCGCAGCTTGTGGCCCTCGAGCAGCAGCACGGTAGTCTGATCCGGGGAGCCATCGCCCAGCGTAAGGCCCGAGGCAGCCGCGAAGCCGGGCAGCTATTCGCTTCCCTCGAGGGCGGTCTGGGCACGCTGGTGAAAGCCCTGGAGGCCCATCTGACCGGGGTGAGCCTACGGCTCGGTGTCCGCGTAGTGGGGCTCGAGCGTCAGAGAAACTGGCTGGTTCACACCCCTGAAGGCACACTTCAGGCCGATGCTGTCGTGCTGGCTACCCCCGCGGGGGTTTCGGGAGAGCTGCTAGCAAGCCTGCACCCCGAAGCCGCTCGCGCGCTGCAAGCCATTCCCTACGGCAGTTCGGCCACCGTCAGCCTGGCCTTCGATAAGGCGCAACTGCCGCCTCGGGTCGGCCACGGCATCTTGATGAGCCTGGGCCAGGGCTTCAACGCACGGGGCTTCACCTGGAGCGACCAGAAGTGGACAGGACGGGCCCCCGAGGGCCTTGGTTTGGTGCGGGCCTATTTTTCCGGGGTTGAAGCCAGCCAAGACAAGCTGGTTAAGTTAGCGCTGAACGACCTCGAGCGGCTCTGGGGAAAGGTGCCCAAGCCCCTCCAAACCTGGGTGTTCCACTGGCCGCTGGGCCTGCCCCGCTACACCGTGGGGCATCTGGAACGTGTGAGCCGGGCCCTCGAGGCCGAAGCACTGCCGGGCCTCTACCTGGCGGGCGCAGCCTACCGGGGGGTCGGCCTGCCGGAGGTCGTGCGCATGGGTCGGGAAGCTGCCTACAAAGCGGTTCGCTTTCTGAGTGACGTACCCCAGCCTCAAAAACTGGCTTGAGCGACTGCATCTCATCCGACCACAGAAATCACAAGAGACATCCTGCGGGTGGCCCATTTTTTGGTCTGGCGCGCCCGGGAGGACTCGAACCCCCGACCTACCGCTTAGAAGGCGGCTGCTCTATCCACTGAGCTACGGGCGCAATGAACCCCATCCTGGGGCAAGCGACAGTTTAGCAAACTTATCGGCATTGCAAAGCGCGCAAAGGCGGTCTACAAAAAAACCGCCCTCGGGCGGTTTTTGGAGCGGGAGACGGGATTCGAACCCGCGACATTCAGCTTGGAAGGCTGACGCTCTACCAACTGAGCTACTCCCGCATGGCAGGTTTGGGCCGGTTGGCCGCTCGCGCTTCTGGTCGGGGAGACTGGATTCGAACCAGCGACCCTCTGCTCCCAAAGCAGATGCGCTACCAGACTGCGCTACTCCCCGAGTTGTACGTCTGGCCGGCTTGCCAGAGCGCAACACCAAAGATAGCACGGCAGGGCAAAAACGGTCAAACGCCATATTGACAAGATGCTGAATAATCACTATATTTATTTGTTGCTTGGGCTGTTAGCTCAATTGGCAGAGCAACTGACTCTTAATCAGTGGGTTGCAGGTTCGATTCCTGCACAGCCCACCAAGCAAACCAAGCAGAATTCCAAGGGAACCAGGGCTCTTGACCCTGGTTTTACCTTTTGGGCTTGGTGGCAAGGTTGCTCTTTTCGCTTTGATACCCTGATTAAGCCTGGGGGCGGCAAATAACCCATCGGCCCTCAAACCCAGTGCTACATTTAGGGCAACGTGCGCACTATGGGAATTGCCAATCAAAAGATATTAAAAAACCAAAACCTCCTGAGCCTGCTGGGACTGCTCATCTGGGGCGCGGTTTCGTTTCTTTATTTACCCGATAGCTATCAGGCCTTTAGCTTTCTCTTTCTGATTCCCTGGGTTTGGAAAGACGGGCCCCAGAGCATGCGCTGGGTGGTACCGCTGGTATTTCTCTACACCATCTTGCAACATCTGTACCCCAAACCCAACCTGAGCCTGGATAGTTTGTTGGTTACGATGCTTCCAGGTTTGGTAGCACTGGGTTTTGTGGCCTGGTTGCGTGAGCGGGATCGGCACTCGCAGAAGGAACTCGAGGACTCGTTGCGCTTCATGCATCTGCTCGAGGAAGGCAGCCTGAACATCAGCACCGCCAACGACCCCCTGGAGCTAACCGAAAGCGCCATGACCTCGCTGCACAACCTGAACATCGCCCCACATCTGGCCTTTGTGCGCTTCCGCGAGGGCAAGCCGGTGGTGGTGAGCGCACGCGGGGCCCTCGAGCGCTACCGGGGGCGGCACCTGCCCCAGCAAAAGTTGAGCACCCACGCATCTCTGACCGACACTTTTGTGGTGGGCAACTACCTGGAGGGTATCCCCGAAAGCGCGGGCTGGTCTACGGCGGCAGTTCCAGTCTCGGCCCGGCAGAAGCGCCCCCTGGGGGTGGTGATTCTGGCCAGAGAGGGCAACAAGCCTTTCCAGTCCGACGAAAAGGCCATGGCCAACTCGCTGGCACGGGTGATGGGGGCGCAACTAGGGCAGATGGAAGCCCTCAAGCACCTCGAGGATGCCTACGACGGTACGCTGCGGGCCTTGGGTCTGGCCCTGGAATTCCGCGACCACGAGACCCAGGGACACACCAAGCGGGTCGTAGCCTGGGCCGACCAACTGGCTCAAGACCTGAACCTGGACGCCTCTACACGCAAATTCCTCCGTTGGGGGGCTTATTTGCATGACATCGGCAAACTTTCCATCTCCGACCACATCCTGCGCAAACCTGACAAGCTCGACGCGGAAGAATGGGAAATCATGAAAAGCCACGTGATCAAGGGATGGGAAATGCTATCACGTGTGCCCTTTTTACCCCAGGAGACCCTGGAAGTGGTGCGCTACCATCACGAAAACTGGGACGGCAGCGGCTACCCCGACGGCCTCAAGGGTCAGGACATTCCCATTCTGGCCCGCATCTTTGCGGTAGTGGATACCTTCGACGCGCTCTACAGCCCCCGCCCCTACAAGCGGGCCTGGAAACCTGCGGAAATTATCGAGGAACTGAATCGCTTAAGGGGTAAGAAGCTCGACCCCAAGCTGGTGGACATCTTCATCAAACGCATCACCTCCCCCTCCGGTAAGGAAGCCATGGAGGTTGCCAACCCCAGCAAGGCCAATGTCAAGGCCTAAAGGCTGATAGTCCATGGCTCATAGTCGATAGCCACGCCATACACGACCCTAAGCCCTTTTCAGGTTGTGTGCGCTCCGATTCGTAATTTCGGCAAGATTCTTCGAGCACGAACCCCTTGTTGGGCACTCCCTGAACAGATCACCAGCTTCTGTAGCGGCCTCACGATAAAATAGCTGACCATGCAGCTATTTCCCCCGCTCTACGACACCCCCCTGGCCGAACTCTTTCACACTCGAGTCCCTGCCGGAGAGCCCTGGGCCTGGGTGATGTGCCAGCGCATTTTGGCAGACGAAGCCCTGGCAAGACGCCTGCTATCTGAACCTCTGAGCCCTGGAATGGCCGACTGGATCAGCCAGGAGTTGGGGCACCTGCGGCGGGAGGTGGAGCGCCTCAAAAAGCAGTACCCCTTTTCGGACTTTGGCAACCGAGACCCCAGCAGAGCCGAAAGCGCGGCCTTGAAGGTACTGTTGGAGGGTTCGCCCGCCGCGCTGCAAAACCTTTATCAGACCCACGGTTACGGTATTTATGTCCACCATACGGCCTTCCTGTACAGCCGCCAGATGCACGCCGTCGAGCAGCCCGATCCGGTTCGTTTTGATGACCTGGTGGGCTACGAGCGGCAAATCCGTAGCTTGCGTATAAATGTGGAGCGCTTTCTAGCCGGAAAGCCTGCCGTGCCGGTGCTCCTGTATGGGGCCAGGGGCTCCGGCAAGTCTACCTCGGTCAAAGCCCTGCGGACCCATTACGCACCTCAGGGCTTGCGGCTCGTAGAGGTGCTTTCGGAGGGGTTGGAACAGCTACCCGACCTTCTGGAGGTGCTGGCTCCCTTGCCGTACAAGTTCATTCTGTACCTGGACGACCTGGCCTTTGCCAGCGAGGACGAACGGTTTCACAAACTAAAGGCCCTGCTGGAAGGGGCTGTCTTCGAACGACCTTCCAACGTGCTGGTGGTGGCGACCTCCAACCGCCGCAACCTGGTGACACAGCACTGGTCGGATCGGCCCGACCCCGATGCCAGCGACCCCGCTTCCTGGGACACCCTGCAAGACAAACTGGCCCTGGCCGACCGCTTTGGGCTGGTGCTCACCTTTCCCCCTTTCGACCAGCAGCTCTATCTGGAAGCTGTGGCTCACATCCTGGGGCGAGAGCTCGACGAGACCACCCGCAAAGCCGCATTGCAGTTTGCCCTCGAGGGTAGAGGCTTTTCTGGCCGCACAGCACGGCATTTTGCCAATCAGCAATAACGCTCAGGGCAAAAACTGAAAGCCCTACGAAAGAGCACGGCCGACATCAAGAAGTACGCTCAACGGGCTGGAAGAGTGCCTGGCGCTTGCGCACGAGGGCCGCACCAATGAATCCGCTAAAAGGCGGCGAGACCCGCATGGGGCGGCTGGTGAGTTCGGGGTGGGCCTGCAGTCCGATAAAGAAGGGGTGATGGGGTAGCTCGATGGCTTCTACCAATCCCTCACCCCTCCCCTGCACCCCCGGCGTGACCGCCGAGACCGTCAGACCGCTTTCGATCAGGCGCTGGACATAGGCGGGGTTCACCTCGTAGCGGTGGCGGTGCCGCTCGTAGACCAGTTCCTTGCCATAGAGTTTGAACAGCAGGGTTTCGGGGTGGATGCGCATGGGCCAGTTGCCCAGCCGCATGGTGCCGCCCATGCCTTCAACTTCCAACTGCTCGGGCATCAGGTCTATCACTGGATGGGGGGTGTAGGGGTCGAACTCGGTGCTGTTGGCCCCCTCGAGGCCCAACACGTTCCGGGCATATTCAATCACTGCAATTTGCAACCCCAGGCAGATCCCAAAGTAGGGCACCCGGTTCTCGCGGGCATAGCGGGCGGCCAGAATTTTGCCCTCCACCCCCCGAATGCCAAACCCCGGCCCTACCAGTACGCCGTCCACATCGCCCAGGAGTTCGGCGGCCTTGCCCAGGTCGGTGATGTCTTCGGCATTGACCCATTTCACATTCACCCGCGCATCGTGGGCGATGCCCGCGTGGCGAAAACCCTCGAGAATGCTCAGGTAGGCGTCGGGCATCTTCACATATTTGCCCACAAAAGCCACCGTTACCTCGTCGGCGGGGTGTTTGAGCTTGCGCACGGCATTCTGCCAGAAGCTCAGGTTGGGCTGGATGGGCTCGAGGCCCAGCTTCTTCTCCACCACCCGGCCCAGGCCCTGCTCTTCCAGCACCAGGGGCATCTCGTAGAGGTACTGCACGGTGGGGCTACTGAAAACCTCGCCCGCGTGCACGTTGGTAAAGAGGGCTACCTTCCTGCGCACATCCTCGGGCACCATCTTTTCCGAACGCAGCACCAAGACATCGGGCTGGATGCCCACCCCGCGCAGGGTGGAGACCGAGTGCTGGGTGGGTTTGGTTTTGAACTCCTCGGACGTTGCCAGATAGGGCACCAACGTCAAATGCAGGTACATCAAATCCTGATCGTCCTCGTCGAACTGAAACTGGCGGATGGCTTCCAGGAAGGGCAGGCTCTCAATGTCGCCGACCGTACCGCCTACCTCCACCACCACAATCTCGGCGTTTTGCTCCTGGGCCGTACGGCGGATGCGGTCGTTGATCTCGTCGGTGATGTGCGGGATGACCTGCACGGTCTGGGAGAGGTACTCCCCGCGCCGCTCTTTTTGAATGACCGAGAGATAGACCTGCCCGGTGGTGATGTTGTTGGCGCGGGAGAGGTCTATATCAAGAAAGCGCTCGTAGTGGCCGATGTCCAGGTCGGTCTCGGCGCCGTCGCCGGTGACGAACACTTCGCCGTGTTCGTAGGGCCGCATGGTGCCTGCGTCCACGTTGACGTAGGGGTCAATCTTGATGGCGGTCACGCGGTAACCACGCCCCCGCAGGATGGCTCCCAGGCTCGAGGTAAGAATACCCTTGCCCAAACTGCTGACCACACCGCCCGTGACAAAAATGTATTTCATAACAAACCCCCGTCCTGCGCCAGACGCTGTCCAGCGCCTAAAAGCTCTTTTTCAAACGCTCAACCGGTACGGTGGAGCTGCCTCACTATCACGGGATTTGATCGTACCACGACCTGCCCCCCCTGTGTCCAGCCATGCGAGCACCGTTGGCCGAGTACCTTTGCAAAAAAGTTTGACTTGGTACAATCTTGGTATGGCCGGGGCCATCCGACTCTCCCACCAGGTTGCACCGGGCATTTTTGCCATTCCGGTGCCCATCCCCTACCCCTTCAAGTACGTGAACTGCTACCTGCTGATGCCTGGCCCTGGTTCTTCCGACGGCCCGGTGCTTGTGGACTGCGCCCTGGACACCGCCGAAGCGCGGGCGGGTCTGGAAGCGGCCCTGCGCGAACACGGGCTGGGCTTTGCCGACCTCGAGCACCTGATAGTCACCCACCACCACCCCGACCACTACGGCCTGGCCGGACGGATAGAAGCCCAGGGCCCCTCGGTGTGGATGCTGGACGTGGAGCTTGAGCGCGGCCACATCTTCTGGACAGAGCCCGAGCGCATGAACCAGATGGGGCAGGCGCTTTTTCATAAGCACGGCGTTACCGATGAATACCTGGCCGACCTGGGCCAGGAGATGGCCAAAACCCGCAGCCGGGTGCACCCCGCGCAGAACCCCCAGACCTTCCGCGATGGCGAAACCCTCCGGCTGGCAGGTATGCCCTACCGGGTGATCTGGACCCCCGGCCATGCCGACGGCCATGCCATGTTGCTGCGCGAGGCGGATGGGGTGCTGCTGGCCGGGGATCAAATCCTGGAGCGCATCTCCCCCAATATCGGCATCTGGGCCTACTCCTACCCCAACCCCCTGAAGCACTACTTTGAGTCGCTGGAAAAAACCACCGCGCTGGGGGCCTCGAGGGCCTTGCCGGGGCACTACCGGCCTATCCTGGATGTAGCAGGCCGTGCCGCCGAGCTGAAAGCCCATCACCACGAACGGCTGGGCTATCTGCTGGATCTTCTAAAGCCCACCCCGCAGACCTGCTGGCAGGTATCGCTCGAGCTTTTCCCCGGCAACCTCAACCTGGCCCAGCGACGTTTTGCCTGGTCGGAGACCCTGGCCCACCTGGAGTATCTGGTGGCCGAAGGAAGGATAAAGAGGCTCGAGCAAGACGGGATTGTTCACTACAGCCGCTAAGTACCTTCCGCCTATGTTTTGGCTACTGGCATGGTCGAAAATCACTCGGGTATTGCGCCCGGAGCATGATTTTCTAGCGCAGCTTGGATTCATCCCTGAATCTCATACGGCGCAACTTAATCCCTTACACAAACGCTCCGCCTCCCCAGCACAGCTCCTCGACTCGACCCTTAGACCCACAAAGGCCATTTATCCCCGCTTTGGGGCGCTAACCTGTGGAACACAGGAGGTCAGCCATGAGCAAGGTCTACAAGAAAGTTGAGCTGGTTGGCAGCAGTGCGGAGAGCCTCGAGGATGCCATCAAGGTCGCCCTGGCGCGGGCCCGCAAAACCCTGCGCAATATGGACTGGTTCGAGGTCAAGGAGATTCGCGGCAGCCTGACCGATGGCTACGTCAACACCTACCAGGTGACGCTGCTGGTGGGCTTCCGGCTCGAGGAGGAGTAGAGCGGTTCCCACGAATAGTCGGTAAGGCGGTTTTGTCGTACCGACTACAATACGACGCACACGGTGCGTCGTATTGGTGGGAAATGCGATAGTTCACCAGGCCAGGGCCATGCCATCGGCGCGGGGCTCGGTGGCCGCCAGGAAGGCGTCTTTTGGCTTCAGAATGATCTGACCCCGGCCAAAAGAGGCCCACTCGCTCTGCAAGACCAACTCGTGACCGCGCTCT
>CAZIXH010000283.1:0-9726 GCA_964543055.1 uncultured bacterium | reverse complement strand
CAAAGAGGTGGCCGTCCAGGCTTTGGGCCTGGGGGTCTTTGCCCTCGGCCACTGCAACCATCCTGCCCAGTACCTGTGCTCCTTCTAGCATCACCTGGGCTATCTCGTGGCTCCAGGGGTTGTGCCCTTCGCGTACCGCTACCATCAGATCTTCGAGCTGGTGGGCCAGGGCGCCGATGGGTTTACAGCCCACCGAGTAGGCCGCGCCCTTGACCGTGTGCATCGCCCGAAATAGCGCCCGCAGGTGTTCGCCGGTCTCGTCGCCGGACTGCAGGCTCACCAGTGCGTTGCCCACATGGTCGAGGTTTTCCAGGGTTTCGGGGGCAAAAAACTCCCAGAACTCGGCGTTTTGCCGGTAGAAACTTTGCAGCTCCGCTACCACGCCACTTTGGGGGGGTGGAGCGGCTTCTTCGGTGGGCTCGGGGGTCTCGCGGGCAAAGGCCTCGGGGTTGAGAGCGGTGAGCTCCCGGATTAGCTCGGCGGCTCCCAGGCGGCCTAGCTCGAGGCCCACCCGGCCCTCCTCGCCGTGGATGGCGATGTTCTCCAGGGCGGTGATCAGCACCGCCGTCACCTGACCCATGAACTCCACAACCTTGGCCTGCTGGCTCTGGGTGTAGTGGGGCGCTGCTTCCAGGATACGTTCGGCCAGGGCCCCCAGGTTGGAGGTTTGCGGAAAGCCGTACAGCCCTGCCGAGCCCTTCAGCCGGTGTGCCATGACCACCAGCGGCTCGTGACGCTCGATTGCCAGGAACTCGGCGGCCTGCTCGAAGACTGCCACAGTTTCCCAGGCCTCATCGAGGAAACTTTGCAGCAGATCGGGGGTGGTTGGGGCAGACATACAGACTCCTAGTCGGGCAGGCGGAAGCGACCCAGGTTTCGGGAAAGCTCCTGGGCCAGTACACGCATGGCCTCGGCGGACTGACGGCCCTCCTGGCTCTCGTTTCCAGTTTGTTGGGCGGTGTGGGCGATTTTCTGTACGGCCTGATCCACCCGCTCCACCACCGATACCTGGCTCTGGGCCAACCCCGAGATTTCCTGCGCCAGGCTTGCAGATTGCGCGGCCAGTTTGGCGATTTCCTCGAGGCGGCTCCCTGCGCCCGTGGCCACTCCGTAGCCGGTCTCTACCTCGCGCACCCCTTCTTGCACCTGCTCCACGACCCTGGCAATGTCGCTCTGCACCTGCTGTACCAGCAGGCTTACCCGGTTGGTCTCACGGGCCGACTCCTCGGCTAGCTTGCGAATTTCCTCGGCAATGATGGCAAAGCGTCGGCCTGCGGCCCCGGCCCCGGCGGCCTCAAAGGAGGCGTTCAGCGCCAGCAGGTTGGTTTGCGAAGCGAAGTCCTCGAGCACCCGGGTAATGTTTTCGATTTCGGCAGAGCGCTGGGCCAGCGCACCGATGTTTTCGGCGATTGCCTGCATCTCCCGTCGGATATCGCTCATGCCCGAGAGGGTCTGGGTCACTGCCTGACGGCCTTGCTGGGCCGACTCGAGGGTTTTTTGTGCAGCCTGGGCGGTGAGGCCCGCGCTCTCGGCCATCTGGCGGATGCTCGAGGTCACTACCTGGGTTTGCTGCTGCACCTGGCTTACTTCCCTGGCCTGTGAGAGCGCACCTGCCGCAATGGAGGAGGTGAGCTGATCCATCTGAGCCGCGCTCTGGTTTACCGATTCGGCGGCTCGCTTGACTCCCTTGAGCAAGAGCGCAATTTCCTCTACCGTCAGGTTTACTGCATCCACCACGTTACCCAGTACATCGTTGCTTACCTCACCACGCTTGGTCAGGTCGCCCTGAGCGATCTGGGTAGCGACTTCCAGAAACTGCCTGACTTTTTCTTGAAGCTGTATGACGCTCTTTTGCTCCTCTTCTTGTTTGGCTACGAATTCGCGCAAGCGCAATATCGAGTTATTGAAAGCAAGCCCTAACTGACCAATCTCATCCAAGGTCTTGATCGGTACTAGCTGTGAGAGATCGCCTCGACCAAAGCGCTCCACCACCTTTGAAATAGCTTCCACTGGACGGGAGAGTGAACGTGTGAAAAGTATGGCAGCAATCAGTGCGACTGCCAGTACCAGGAACAGCACCACCCCGACGGCCTCGAGTAGCTTTCTTTGTAGCTGGGTTAATGGTGCCAACACCTCAGAAAGCTGAGCTTCGGCGAAGATGGCCCAGGGCTGGTTCAGACCTAGTTGGTCGTAAGCAATAATTTCATCCCCTTCAACCACCACTCCAGCGCCATTTTCGGCCAGATTGACTTCTCGTTCGCCTTCCTTCAACAAGCCGGCCACACTGGACTTGCTCAGCATTACCTCGAGAGCAGGCTGGGGATAGCCTTCCGCTTGGAGCGTTTGGAGGAACTGCTCGGTGTCTTGCAGGAAGGAGCGTTTGTTGGTGAGGTATAGGTGGCTGTCGAGGTGTATCAGGTGTATATCGCCCTTTTTGCCCAGACCCAGCGCTTCATAGTCCCCGTAGTTGGTCACGATGGACTCGATCTTGCTCACTGGGGCATCAAAGGCTACTACGCCCAGTAGTTTATTTCCCTCGTAGACCGGCGCCGCAAAGAAAACCGTAAATTCATTGAAAGCAGGAATGTAAAAACCGAAATCACTCATCACGGCCTTGCGTTCTGCGCGACTGTTCAGCGCCTGGCGAAAGGCTTCAGCCATCGGCGAGTTGCTCAGAGGGGGTCTGAGCATGGACTGGCCTAGGTCAATGTCTTTGTTGGAGTTGAACACCATCACGCCTTGTGGATTGATCAGCCGGATACTTTTCAGGTCGAGGCGGGATGCCAGATTTTGTAAAGACTGGAAATACTGCCGGTATACCGTGCTGTAGCTCGAGCCGTCCATTGTATCGGGAAGTCGGTTGCGCTCAGCCTCTCCCTGAAGATTTTGTACGAGATAGGCATTCTGAAGAACCACCGCCTCGTCGCTGAGAGTGTTCAGGAAGGGCTTGAGTTCAAGGCTTTGCCCACCGTTAAGGTTTTTGTACCGCTCGAGCCATCTGGTTTGATAGTAGTTGGCAATAGCCCGTCTTTTGGCTGTCAGTTGATCGGAAGTAAAAGCGTTGCCTCCATTTCCGTCCTGCGTCAGCCTGGCAAACGCTGTGGTGAAATCCTTCAGGGCAGCCCGCACAACAGGCTCCTGGGTAGCCGCGCTGGTGTTCCTTAGCAAAAAAGAAATTTCTTCCTGCACTTGCCGTTTGGCGGCATCGCGGATCACGACCAACTTTTCCTGTGCTGCTTGAGTCAAGGCTTCGCGGGTATTGCGCAAGGACGCCAGAGAGGCGATCAGGGCAATCAAGATAACCGGAATCAGCGCCAGGGTCAGCGCCCCAAACAAGAATTTGGTGCCCAGGCTTTGCCCTGGTTTGCGAGCAGCAAATCCGACTGGCTGTTTTCTGGACTGTGACGCGTGCTGGCTCTGACGCAGGGGCTCAGACACTAAGGGTTTGTTCATGCGCTCCCCCTTTGCGATCAGACGATTTGGCCGAACTGCCATACTCTTTTTCCATCGGAAGAAGTGCGGTCAAGGCAGGCAAGCTCAACTGGATCATCCAAACAATATCGGTCCAATGCCCGTAGTCCCAACTATCTCGGGTAACGGCATAGCCCGCATCTGCTACCGCATTACCCAGTGTGCTCAAGGCAAGCAGCATGAAAATACCCGCCTTCCATCGCCCGGGGCTCCATGCCGCACTAAAAGCAAAGAACAGCGCAGCCATCGTGTTTGGGATCAGCATCCCAGTATCTAGAAAATATGAAAACTTCTGATAGGCGGTACCACTCGCCTCGAAGCCAGAGATGCCCCGGGTGTAATGAAAGGCCACTGGGATAAGGGTTGCGCTTACAAGCCCTAAAATCAGGAAGAGCGGTAAGTCTTCGGGGTTGTTTTTTCGCACGAAACCGGTGAGTGCCATGGTGCCGGCGGCAAGCGCAAAGAAATAACCCAGATAGAAAATATAGTCTGCTGGGATGAGTCCCTGCTGGGGGTCACCATAGGGCAGGTAGGTGTAGACCAGGTTCCCCAAGGCCCAGAAAAAGCTGTAGAGCGAGATCAGACCTAAAATCCATTTCATGAATCGCTCGGGTTGACTTACCGATAGCACCAGGGTTACGAGAAACGAAACGAAGGGCATCAAAATGGAACTGTTGGCCATGACGCTGTCGGATTGGCTGAAGTATCCGAAGAAATAGTACGTGAAGATGGCAGCAGTTAGACCAAGCGATATTGCGGGGAGATAGCGAAACAAAACTGTTGGCATGCTTCCCTCGCTTAGTTGGGCAGCCGGAAGCGGGTCAGGCTCTGGCTCAGTTGCTGGGCCAGAGCGCGCAGTTCCTCGGCAGTCTGGCGGCCTTTGCGGCTTTCCTCGTCGGTTTGCAAGGCGGTGTTGTAAATATCCTGCACCACGCCCGTGACCTCTTCAACCCGGCTAACCTGCTCCTGGGTGGCCTGGGCCACGTAGCGGGCAGCCTCGGCGGACTGCTGGGCAAGAGCCGCAATTTGCTCGAGCTTGCTCCCGGCCTCGGTTGCGATGCGGTAGCCCTGCTCCACCTCACGGGTACCGCCTTCTACCGAGATCACCACCCCTTGAATCTCGGTTTGAATGCCCTTAACCAGAAGGCTCACGCGCTGGGCGGCACGGGCCGAGTCCTCGGCCAGCTTGCGTACCTGATCGGCCACTACCGCGAAGCGGGCCCCCGCTTCACCGGCACCAGCGGCCTCGATGGCTGCGTTCAGAGCCAACAGGTTGGTTTGCTTGGCGATGCGCGAGATGGTATCCACCACTTCGGAAATCTCCAGGGAGCGATCCGAAAGACCCTTGATGCTCTTAGCGATGCTCTGTACCTCGCGGCGGATATTCTGCATGCCGCTCAGGGTGTTTTGCACCGCATCCTTACCTTCCAGCGCGGCTTCTTTAGCCTGCATGACCAGACCGGTGCCCTGTATGATCTGGCTGGCCATGTTGCGAATAGTTTCGGTGGCATCCAGGGCCTCGATACGTGCCCGGGCCGAAAGTTCGGCCTGCGATTCGGCTTTTTCCAGCACGCTCCCCGAGCTATGGGCCATCTGTGCGGCGCCCTGGTTGACTAACTCGGTAGCCGTCTGTACCTGCTTGAGCAGGTAGGCAATTTCCTCTACCGTCAGGTTCACCGCGTCTACCACGTTGCCCAGCACGTCCTCGGTCACCCGCCCGCGCTTGGTCAGGTCGCCCTGGGCAATGTCCATGGCAACGTTCAGGAAAGCGCCGATGTTTTCTTGCAAAAGCTGGCTCTGGCGAAGCTGCTCGGCATCGGCCTCCGCTTTGGCCTTGAGCTGCAGGGTGGTTTCGTTGAAGGTGCGGGCCAGTGAACCGAGTTCGTCGGAGGACTGAACCGGCACCTGTACCCCAAGGTCGCCTTTGCGCAAGCGGAGTGAGGCGGTGAACAACTGTCCAAGCGGGCTGGTAATGGAGCGGGCTACTGCTCCAACCAGGCCAAAGGTCAGTGCCAGGGCCAGCGCAAAGAGTACAAAAGTGATGAGCTGCCCACGCTGAAGAACGAAAATACGCTCCTCTAGCAGGTTATCTAGCTGCTCCAGCGATGTAAAACCAAACTGGGTGAGGCTATCTATGGCGGTGCCAAAGGTATCGTTGTACTCCTTAGCTGAGAAGCTCAGACGCGTGGGCGAGACGATTTCGTTGATGGCCAGGACATAGGCCTCTCGAACCAATCCTTCGGTCTGGTTGAGGGGTTCCGATAAGACCCTGGCAGTCCTGGCGTATTTTTCTGCTGCAAACCCGGTTTGTTGTTTGAGCTCGAGGAGGTTCTGGCCAAGCTTTACCGCCAGAGCGTTCACCTCTGCACGCTCATACGCGTTGGCGGTGCCCTTACTGAGGATATTGAGGCCCAGGTTGCGCAGGCGAGCCAGATCTTCTCGCATGGAAGGGATGAGATTGACGGTGGAGGTGATCAGGTAATGGGTTTTGAGCTCGGGGTCGAGGGTCAGTTGGGAGTTGTTGGCAACCCGAACAATCAGTTGTTGGATTTCGGCCATCAATGCGCCATGCTCTTCGAAATTGCTGACAGAGTCCAGGCGGATTGCTTGTTCTTTGAGCCGAGTCCAGCTTCTCTTTAGGCCGGCAATTTCATCGCTAATAGCCATTTTGCCTTTGAGCTTCTGGTCGAGCTGGCTCAAGGCCTCGAGTGCAGCGTCAACCTCCCCAGCTTTGCTCACAACGTCCTCTTTAGAACCCTGACCCACGATGAACCGGTCTAAGTTTTGATGGTGTTGGCCGATTTTCACCATGCTCTCGTAGAGCTTGATGACGTACTGAACACCATCTGCCTCGTTCCAGGCAGCATTGATGCGGGCTTGCTGGCTGGTGTTCAGAGCAGCAGTCAGCAGCAATATCGGCGCCAGGAAAGCAATACTAATCAGCAGGAGCTTCTGCCAGATTTTGAGCGAACCCAGCAGGCCCCCTATCTGCATCATCTGGGTAGGGGCTGCAGGGGTAGGGCGACGGCTGGGCCTGAGCGCGGTTTTGGGTGTGCGACGGGTCATGCCTCAGCCTCCTGGGCTTGCTCTGCGGAGGTCTCGAGCAGCGAGGTCAGGAACATCGGCAGCCCCACGACTGCTACGGCCAGCAGCAAGAAAACGTTGAGCGAGAACAGGCTTCCACCGGCCACCATACTGTGAATTTCTTCGGTGCCCGTTCCGGTAAAGCGGGCCGCCAGCATGGCCGTATAGTGCATGAAGGGAATGGCCGAACCTGTGATGATGGCGGTGACCAGGTGGCGAAAGGGAACCATGTTGAAGGCTGGACTGATGAGCGTCCAGATACCGAAAGTGCCCAGCACAACTGCAACCAGCACCGAGACCGCGACCATGGGAAGGTCGAAGGTCAGCTTGGCATCCAGGCGCATGGCCAGCATCCCCACGTAGTGCATTACGCCGATGCCGGCGCCCAGAAAGAAGCCCGAGCCCAGCACCTCGGTGGTGCTAACGGTGGTTTTACTGACCAATTTGAATGCGGCTGCAGCCCCAAAAATGGCGAAAAACACCGATATCAGGGTGAGAAGGGGGTCGTAGGCTACCAGCATGTCGAGCTGCAGGGCGGTCATGGCGATGAAGTGCATGGCCCACACCCCCAGCCCAAAAGTGGTAGCACCGAGCCAGAGCCAGTTGCCACCGGTAGCGCCTTGCCGCAAGCGGTTGATGATGGCCAGCGCTGCATAAGACGCAAAGATCGCAACCAGAAACGAGGCCCCTACCAGGAGGGGATCGTGGTTCATGGGCAGATGGGTTTGTTCCATTGAGACAACTCCTTAGGCTTGAGGTATGGCCTGGCCAGAAATAGCTGTGGCCTGTGCCGGGGTGGACATCTGTTCGGATAGCTTCGCAAAGAGAGTGCGGACCTCGAGGATTTGCACGGTTTTGCCGTCGTCCTCGAGAACTGCACTAAAAAGCGGATTTTGGCTGGGAGCAACCCAGGCTCCACTCAAGTTGGTGCGGAGCCCCACCACCTCGTCAATCATGAAAGCCATTGGTTGCCCTTCGAACTCGAGCAAAGCCGCAATCCCAGAACCAGAGGGTGTAATCTGCAAAACTTGACACAGATCGAACAGCGGCACAATCTGGCCCTGGTTGCTCAAGAGTCCCATCAAGGGAGCGGGGGCCAGTGGGACGGGAGTGGGCTGAGTGACTTCCAGCACTTCCTTGAAGGCTTTGGGTTCCACGCCAAGATAGGTGCTGCCCAGGCGCAGCACCCACACTTTGCTAATGGCGGTATTGATCATGGCTAGATCCTTGAAGCCTCGAGGGGCGTGGCCCAACGGCTTGGATAGGGCTAGGCTTGAAGTATTTCCTGCACGGCCTTGCGCAGGGCTTCGGGGGTGTACGGTTTGGTCAGGTAGCCATTGGCGCCCTGGCGTTTGCCCCACTCAATATCGGTGGGTTCGCCCTTGGAGCTGATGACCAGCACCGGGATGTGTTTGGTGGACTCGCTTCGACGCAGCGAGCGCAACACCTCGTAACCGTTGCGGCCCGGCATAACCACATCCAGCAGCACCGCATCCGGCTTTTCGGCTTCGATACGCTGCTCGACGTTTTCGCTACCCTGGTACAGCACGATCTGGTGGTACTGCGAGAGCGAGTGCTCGATGAGCTTCAGGTCGGCCAGGGAGTCATCTACTGCGATCAGTTTTGCCATATTTCCCCTCCATCTTTGCGAGCGGAGACAGGTATGTCTGCTGAGAGGTATTTCCGCCCGCAATGTAACCCTAAGTTATGCGAAGCGTTACGTGGCCCCTGTGATGGTTGCACATAGCAGTGGCATCTGGGCGTTACGTGCGAATACCCCCAAATGGGGGTATGGCCTGGGTTCCTGTTTTCGGCAAACCGGGATAAAAGTCCCTGGTGGAGGGGCCAGAATGGGTGTACTGTATTGTTGAAAGCAGGAAAGTCGGTAACGGGTTTCCTGCTTCTGGCCTCAGCAGCTTCATCCGAAAGGAAAGGTTGCTGAGACTTTTTTTGCCGAGGAGGTCGCCATGTTCAACAATATCTTGCTGGCGTTCGATGGCTCCACCCATGCCCAGAAAGCGGCCCGCCTGGCTGCCGATCTGGCCCGGCAATACCAGGCTGCTCTTTGTGTGGTACATACCTACGATCCGGTTCCGGACTATCTGGGTGAGCCCTACCTGCAAGAGGTCATCACCAAGCGAACTGAGGCCGCAGATCGGGTCATGGAGCAGGCCCAGGCTTTGCTGGGAGAGCTCCCAAAAGTTGAAACCGAGGTGCTGGAAGGGCCCGCAGCAGAGGCCATTTTGCGGGTAGCCCAGGTGCGACAGGTGGACTTGATTGTGATGGGTACCAGGGGCTTGGGGCAGCTAAGCGGTTTACTCCTCGGCAGCCAGAGCCAGAAAGTAGTGACCCATGCCCAGTGCCCGGTACTGCTGGCGCGCTAGAGGGACACAAAGCCCAAAGCAAGCCGCTAGGCTAGGCTCGAGGCTGCTGGGAATTGTGATGGGGGTGGGCTATGTTCAAAAAGGTACTGGTTGCCACCGATTTTTCGCCCTGTGCACAGCGCGCACTGGAGCTGGCTCGAGCACACTTTCCTCAGGCAGAGGTTCGTGTGCTGCACGTAATAACCGAGGAATCGCCTTTCACCGCAACCGAGGCTTTGCTCGAGCTAGAGATGCTGGTATCCGATGCCTGGAAAGGCGAAGCCAGCCTGCCGGGTCATGAGGTCGTGCAGGGAAGCCCCGTCCAGCAAGTAGTGGAGTCGGCCAAGGCCTGGGGGGCCGATCTGATTGTGATGGGCGTAAGTGGTCAAGGGGGCCAGGGCCTCGGTTCGGTTGCCGAAGGGGTGGTAAGGGCCTCAACCATTCCTGTTCTGACGGTCAGGAGCCCATAAATCCGCCTGGAGTCAATACAGGCAGAAAAACGTTGCAGGGCAGGGCTTTATGGTTTTCAAATCCGATTTGGACAAGCTTTGAGCTGGTAGCTCGGTTTTGAGGCGTAAAACATATTGTTCAATAAACGTTATAAGCAGATACAAAGCTTCTCGGAGCGGCCCGGAATGCCGCATGTCTGAGAAAAGAAAGTTGGAGGTTGGTTATGAAAGCCAGCGAGATGTCCTCCCGAGGCTTTCAAACGATTTATCTGGCCAACGCCCTTTTGTCGCTGGCCGATGGGTTCTACTATCCATGTCTAATTGCGTTCCTGTACGAAAGGGAGGGCATGGTGGGAGCG
>CAZIXH010000282.1:0-9841 GCA_964543055.1 uncultured bacterium | reverse complement strand
GTGAGCGGGGTTCCTGCCGGGAGGGCTGTTTTTTGGAAGCGCCGCTTTTGTTCCGGGCTTTCTTGCGGGGGGCTTTGGGGGCCTCGAGCTTCAAATCGGTCTTTTTGCCCACCATTTTGAGCAAATTGCCCAGTGTGGTCTCAAAGCCGACCCAGCCCAACAGCGTAGCCAACACCAGGAGGCTTTTGGGCGAGAGGGTGAGCCAGTCCGAAACCAGGATGGCCGCCAGGGTGCCCCAGAAAGCGCTGCTGAGGATGCGCAGGGCCTGCTTCCAGAACTTGCTTCGCACGCTCTCAACCAGAAACCTGAGTAGTGCGCCCGCCCCAGCGAACGCGCCGATGATGCCTAGAAGTTGCCAGGGCTCGAGTTTGGAAAGCAGGTCGGTGGTGGGCTGGGCCAGTTCCATGATTCACCTGTACTTTGAGGGGAGGAAGATCTATGTTATGTTTATAACATAAAACAGTCTAGTATTAGGGTATTCAAAAAATAATGATTAGTCAATATGCCTAGAGAGATTGAATCTTAATCAAAATGACTTACTATGGTTTAGAGGAATCTCCATGCACCCCCCCCATTGGGCCACCGCCATCCGCCAGCAGCGCCAGCGCCTGGGCCTGTCGCAAACCCAGGTAGCGCAGGCGTCGGGATTGCTCAACCAGACCGAGGTAAGCCGCCTCGAGCGCGGCCTGATTCACCCCACCCTGGATCTGGGTGCAGCCAAATTGCGGGCTTTGCTGCGGGTGCTGGGCTGGAACTGGCCTCAGTTTGCCCTGGCTACAGGGCTGGAGTTGGATTTTGCAGAAGGTGGAGCCCTCGAGAGGCTGGAACGCTTGGAAGCGGAACTGCACTTTGCCACCTTCCCCGTTCAGGCCACCGCCTCGGCAGGCCACCCGAACACCCCAACCAGCGAGGGCCTGGTCTCGATTCCGCTGGAAGACCTGAGGGCGCTGGGGGTGCAGCCTGAAAATGTGCGGGTCTTTGCGGTCAACGGCGATTGCATGGTCTCGGAGAGCGTGCGGGCCATGGGCCAGAGCATCGCCCCAGGCGACCGGGTGGCGGTGGATACCGGGCGGATGCCCAGGGCCGGAGATGTGGTGGTGGCCTGGGATGGCCTTAACGAGGTGTTGCTCATCAAGCGCTACCAGGAAGAAGGTGAGCACATCGTGTTTTATCCGGCCCGCCGTAGTGTCCCGCCGGTGGTGCGCCACCGCGACGACCCGGTCAAAATTATTGGGCCGGTGGTGTGGCGTGGGGGGCCGTTCAGGGGATAGGAGAGAGGAAGCCTATCCGTGGTTCAATGCAAGTGCCAAAAGCCCAAAGCCGAAGGCCGAAAGCATCCTGACTTGCGACATGAGACCTGTGACCTGCGATATTTCTTCTCGCTAGAGCCCATGCAAATAAACTTACGTTACCTGTAGACCCTCTTGATACACTGAACCCATGCGTTACTTGCGGGTGCTGGGCCGCTTTTGGGGGACGGCCCTGGCGGCGGAGCTCGAGTACCGGGGCAACTTTCTGGTGGCCGCGCTCTCGGCGCTCGGAGGCGCTGCCGGGAGCCTGTTCGGAATCTCGCTGCTCTACCAGGGGGGCTATCAGCCGGGTGGGTGGAGGTTCGAGGAGGCCTTGCTGGTGCTGGCAGCTTTCCTGATGCTGGATGGCTTTGCCTTTACCCTGCTCTCGCCCAACCTTAACCGGGTGGTGGAGCAGGTGCAAAAAGGCACCCTCGATTTTGTGCTCCTCAAGCCGCTGGACAGCCAGTTCTGGCTTTCCTTTCGCACCCTCTCGCCCTGGGGCCTGAGCGATGGGGTGATTGGGCTTTTGCTGTGGCTGTATGCAGGCCAACGCATAGGGTTGGGCCTGGCCGACTACGCGGTAGGCTTTGGGCTCCTGGCCGTGGCTTTTGTGATGCTTTATAGCCTGTGGTTCATCATCGGCACCAGCAGCATCTGGTTTGTCAAGGTGGCCAACGCCACCGAGGTGCTGCGGGCTTTGCTCGAGGCGGGGCGCTTCCCCATGCAGGCTTTTCCGGTGGCCTACCGCTTCATCTTCACCTTTGTGGTGCCGGTGGCCTTCCTGACCACCGTGCCCGCCGAGGCTGCGCTGGGCCGCCTGACCCCGGCCAACCTGGCCCTGGCTGTTCTGATTGCCATGTTCTTGCTGCTTTTTTCCCGGTTTTTCTGGCGCTTTGCCCTGCGGAGTTATACTTCGGCCTCGAGCTAGGCGCTTCCCTGGGCCTGCTGCGCGGTCTCTTTCCACACCGCCCGCAGCTTGCGCCAGACGGTGAAACCCAGCAACGATGCAGTGCCGATAGCGGTCAGTGCTATTACCGTCAAACCAACCCCCTGAACCCACATTGCGACCAGGTTCAGGCCCAGCGTAACGATCCACAAGGTTACGGTGGTACGGCGCTGGGAGAAACCCCTGGCCAAAAGCCGGTGGTGGATGTGGTCTTTACCAGGGGTAGACATGGGGTTTTGCCGCTTGAGCAGGCGGCGAATAAACACCTGCGAAGTGTCCAGAATGGGCAGCAGCAAGAACAGAGCAGTAGGAACCAGCGAAAAAACCGTAGTGACCTTGAGGCTGCCCAACAAAGCGGTGGCGGCCAGCACATAGCCGAAGAAATAGGCGCCGGCATCCCCCATGATGATTTTGGAAGGGAAGAAGTTGTGCCGCAAAAAGCCGAGCGCGGCCCCCGAAAGCGCGGCCAGCACCAGGGTGGCTGCAACCCACTGGGGGTTCTGGGCCGAAACCGCCAGCAGGCTCATGGCTGTGATGAAGGCGATACCCCCGGCCAGGCCATCAACCCCATCCATCAGGTTGACCGCATTGGTAATGCCCACAACCCAGGCAATGGTCAGTATCATGCCCCAAAAGGGGTCCAGAGCGGTGCCAAAGGCGGCGTGAAAGCGAATATCCACTGCGACCAGAAGCAAGGCTGCCAGCAACTGCACCAGTAGCCGAAATAGCGGCGGCAGGCCAAACTGGTCGTCCACAAAACCCACCAACACCAGAATGGCCCCCCCCAGCAAAATGGCCAGCACCTGTACCTGTACTTCCTGAATCAAGATGGGGCGCAGGGCAGTGGCTACCACCAGGGCTGCCACCACGCCGGCAAAAATAGCTAGACCTCCGGCATTGGGCAGGGGTTCCTTGTTGAGCCGACGGGCGTTGGGCTGGTCGGCCCAGCCCACCTTCAGGGCAAACTGCCGCACCCTGGGCATAAAACGCCAGGTGACCGTCCAGGCCACCACAAAAGTGAAAACCACCGTGAGCCAGCCCGAGCCGGTGGGGTTAGCGATGCCGATAGATTTGAGAAACTCAATCATACCCTGAACCGCTCTAGCTTATAGCGGATGGGTGAGGAATTGTGCAGGCGGGCTTGTGTCGTAGGGGTGGTGGGCAGTCCAGTTGAACAGGTTGGGGGATTGGCTCAAAGCCGAAAGCCAAACGCTTTGCAGACAGGAGCCATCTAACCAATCACGAAAACCAGGACCGCTGAAATGCCAGCTTTAGACGTTTGCCCAGATGGGTACGGGGTAGCTTTCAAGCGTGCAAGGGCTATTTGATAAGCTCACCTTAGGAATGCTTATCGCGCTCTCCACAGACGTGGCAACCCACGAAAACGAGAAGAGACCAGCAGACGTGCCTCACCGGGGTAGGGTACGCTTGTCTGAGTTGCGCCTGGACCATTTTAGCCACGTTGTGGCTATGGCCTAAGCCATTCCCTGGCAGACGCATGTTGCGCACCCAAGCGTGGATCGGGCCCGGCCCACGGGTGCTTGGGTTCGAGTTCCCAGGCGGTCACGGTTCAGTTCAGGACAAGGCTTACTTACAGTCGGATGGCTTGAAATAGGCGAAGAGCGCTCTAGGCCACAGGCTCGAGCGCCGCTGGTTCGGGTGTGGGCTCGAGCGGCGCTGGCGACTCGCTGGATGGAGCGGGTTTATGCCCATGCTTGTCGGACTTTTCAGCCTCCGGTTTGACCCCCTGGGTGCTGGCGTATTCCCACCAGAGCTGTAAAAGCTGGGTCTCGAGGTCGGCCACTACCCCTTGTAGCCGGGTCAGCTCGTTACGGGCCAAACCGCTGTTGATGACCACGTTGACGGGCTTCAAGGTGAACTTGGCCCAGGTATCGCCGTCGCGGGTTACGAAGATGTGCGGTCTTTCCTGGGCGCTGCCCGACTTGACATAGAATCGGAAACCACCCCGGCGCATGAGCGTCAACATGGCCTGATTTTAACGGCCCCTGGTCTGGCCTCCGGTGCTTCTGACCATCCTGGGTGTTACGCAAGCCTTGCATAACCAGCCCACCCTCGCGCTGGCTTTTTTCGTATAGATTGAATCCTGGTGGACAACCGCCTGCGGCTTCTCTTGATTGTGGCCCTGCTGGGCAGCTTTGCGCTTTATAGCTGGCGCGGCCTGGGTGAGGTATTTCGGGAGCGCGGGCGCTACACCGATGCCCTGGGGCTGATACCCGCAGCTACCACCCCCTTGCGCTTTGCGGTGCCTTCTCTCCGCGAGCTGGTGGTGCGCTACCACCTCGAGCCCGCCCAGGCCACCTGTGCGCTGTGCCACATTGGCAAGGAAAGCGCCAAACAGCTCAATCCCTTTGGCCGGGACTATCAGGCCATTGTGCGCCGAACGCTGGACGAAACCGTACCCGCCGACAGCCCCGAAGCCCGCAGCATCTTCCAGCTCAATGCGGTGCAGATTCGCCAGGCCATTCAGGAGGTCACCCTGGATGGGCTCGACTCCGATGGCGATGGTTTTGACAACGACCTCGAGCTCCTCTTTGGTTTTTGGCCCGGTGAGGCCCAGTCCAGGCCCAGTCTGAGCCCCCAAACCTTACAGGACTACCGCACCCAACTGCGTCAGCTTGCCCAGAATGGGCAACTTGAAGCCCTCCAGAAGTCGGGTATCCAGGTCGGGCGCGATGACGCTCTGGAGCCCAGAACGGACGCTGTCTCGAGGCGCAGCCTGCTCACTTACTGGGGTTTTGCCACAGACCACACGCCCTTGGTGCGGCTGGAACGGCTGGCCCTCTACAAAGCTGCGCTCAACCAGTAAACTACCCCCGGCAGACGGGGGTAGATAAGACCTTGGCTCACCTGACACTAGTCTGCCGCCTGAGGCTGGGGTGTTTTGGTGCTTTCGCCGCGCAGGAAGAAGAGCAGCCCCAGCACAAAGGGAATGAAGGGCATCCAGAGGTTGGGATAGGGGTAGAACAGGGCGAGCGCCAGCAAGCCCATCACCCAGCTTTCCCAGCGTTGCAGGGGCCGACGGGTGTACCCCACCGTGGCGGCGGCCAGGAAGACGATGGCCGTACCGGTGAAGAAGAAGCGCTCGAGGATGATGAACCATCCCTCAATACCCGGTACGTTCTGCACAATCGGCAGAATCAGCAGGCCGGTTCCGGTAAAGGAGAGCAGGAAGAAGAAGCCGATAATGTACTTCGCCAGCGCCACCCGCGCCGCATATACCCCGGTGAGAATGGGGTTGGTTTTGAACACCGAGGCCGCCGCATAGCCCGAGAGTGCCACCGGTGGGGTCACGTCGGCCAGCACCGCGTAGTAAAAGAGAAACATGTGGGTAGCGAGCGTTGCGGCCAGCACCGCCTGCTGGGGCTCGAGGCCATACCCCTGGAAGTTGGCTGCGGCAATCTTGATGATGGCCGGAGCGGTTAGCGAGGCGGTGAGCACGTAGGTCGCCGTCGGCGGCACGCCCATCCCCAGAACCAGGCTGAAGACAGCGGTTACCAGCGTTGCCAGCAACAGGCTTTCCCCTGAGACCTGCCCAAGGAATATCGAGAACTTGGAGGGCAGGCCAGTAATCACCATCATGCCGAAAATCAAGTTCGCTGCCACAATCGCCGAGCCGATGGGAATCAGTTGACGGAACCCTTCAGCCAGGCCCAGCGCAATCGGTTCAATAGCCCCGCGTAGTTTGCCGCTGGCCAGAGCCGGGTAAAAAAAGGTGCCCAGCAAAAGCCCCAGCACCGCCAGCGTGACAGGCAAAACGGGTATCTTACCCAGATCCCAGCCTGCCAGTACCGGCAGAAAAGCACCCCCCAGGGCCAGCCCAATGCCCAGGGGTAGCCCCACCTTGTAGGCCGGACTCCGCATGGCCTCGGCCAGGGGCGCGGGCCGCAAAGTGGGGTCGAGGTAGCAGACCAGAACAAAGGCCAGGGAGGCCAGGTACACGGCGGTCGAAACCTCCGTACCCAAAAAGAGCATCACCACAATCAGGATAATGGGGATGAAAATGGTGCTGTAGCGAAGGGCATAACTACGCCGCAGGGTTTCGTCCCCTCCCACGGGAGGCAGCTTGGCCTTGCGAGCATAGAACTCGTTAAAGGTCAGAATCCCCGCCAGATACAAGAGCATGGGCCCAATCGCCATGATGACAATCCACAAATAGCTGACCTGAAGGATCTCTACCATCACGAAGGCAATGGAACCCAGCACCGGCGGGGTAATGAGCGCAATGGTTCCCGCCGTTGCGACCAGGCCTGCGGCAATCATCTTGTCGTAGTTAGCTTTTTCGTAAAGCGGCTTGGTCAGGGTAGCCACAAACTGGGTGTCGGCAGCTCCCGAGCCACTGAACATACCCATGAAGACCGAGGCAATTCCGGTCACCCGGCCAGGGGTTTGTGGGGTGCGGCCCACCATTGCCAAAGCAATATTGGCCACCACCCGCCCCAGCCCCAGTGCACCAATCAGCCCCGAGAGGATGGTGAAGTAGACCAGGTACTTGGCCGATACCCCGGTGATGAGACCATAGATACCGGCCTCGGTTTCGTTGTAGGTCTTGCCCAGGATCAGGTCAATGCCGTTTTTGGCCCCACGGAACGTACCCGGCACGTACTGGCCGTACATGTTGTAGGCCAGGAAAATAAGCACCAATGAGGGCATGATGGGGCCCAGCAAGCGAGAGACCAGTCCCAGCACCAGGATAATAACGCTGAAGGACATGGCCATATCCCAGCCCGCCGGAATGACCGCGCGGTTGACCAGCTCTTCGTAGTAGCGCACCTGGTAGGCCCAGGGCGCAATGGCCAGCAACGCAGCGGCAATATCGGTATAGCGGCGCATCTGCGGAACCAAAACGGGCAGCACCGCCAATGCCCAGGCCAGGGTTCCCATCAACTTGCCGGTTAGCGGGATGTCCACCCCCGGCACATTGGGCACCCAGAAGGTGTAGAGAAAAGGCAGGGTGAGGGCAGCAAAAACCCACGAACCCAGCGTGCGCCGAGTAGCAGGAAGGCGAGAGGTAATCAGATACCCTGCCACCAAGAGCAGCAAAACATGGGTCGCCCGACGAAGCTGTACCTGGTCAAGAATGCTCAAGTCCAGACGGCTTAGCGGGGTAAAGGGGTGAACTACCAGATACAAGCTAAAGAGCGCTGCGAAAAGCAGAATAACCCAGATCACACGCCCCATCAGGGTGGTTCGGCCCGTACTGTCCTGAGGTATTTCCATGTAGCCTCCTAAAAGCCGGGTTGGTGAGCGTGATTATATATCGCTCAAGGGCTCGAGGTTTTCGCCGGAGGCCGGTCTTTCTGGCCAGTGTGGGCCTTGAAAGCCGTTGGAAGGCCCAGCAGGAGAGTAATCACCTCAAAGCTAAAAACAAGCACTTAACGTAGCGGGCGCTTTTGAGAAAAAAGCTCCCCCAAGAGGCTCGAGGGAGCTTCCCAAACAGTGCTTGATTTACTTCAGGGCCCCGGTTTCGCGCAGGTAACGCAATGCCCCTGGATGGAAAGGAATCACCACTTTCTGGTTGACCAGATCCACGGTATTTTTGATGGTGGTATCGCGCGCAGCGGCGGTAGCAGTGACCAGGGTTTGCAGGTTGCTAAATACCGCTTTCATGATCGCAGCAGCCAGGTCGTCGGGCATGGAGGCCGGGCAGAGGAAGACATTGCCGGTGTACAGAGCAAACACATTGTCTTTGGTGCCGTAGGCTGATTTGGGCAGTACACCGGTGGTGATGATGCCGGGGAACTCTTTCATCAAGAGCTGAGCCGTGGGGCCGTTGCGGGGGGAGTCCACCAGCTTAATCTGGTCACCTTTGCGCGGCAGGCTCTGGGCCAGTTCAACCACGCTGGCGGTGGGCACCCCACCCACCCAGAAGTAGGCATCAATGGTGCCTTCGGAGAGGGCTTTGGCCGACTCGGCGGCGGGCAGGCGCTCCCGCTTGGCAAACTCACGCACGTCCACCCCCGCACCCTTCAGCACCAGCAGGGCCAGGTTTTCGGTGGAGGAGCCAGGCTGCCCGGTCGAGACCCGTTTGCCCCGCAGGTCGCCCACAAACTTGATGCCCGACTTCTCGGTGGTCACGATGTGGATCAAGCTGGGGTACATGTAGAACATGATGCGCTGCATATCGGCCTTGCGCTGGGCAAAGCGCGGCTCCTCACCGGTGTAGGTAACCAGCGCAGAGTCGGTGGTGGCCAGGGCGCAGTAGTAGGTATTGGAGCGGGGGTCGGTACGGTCACGCAGCAGCAGCAGGTTGTCGTAGGAGCCACCGGTCTGTTGGGCGGTAGCATCGGCCACACCGGCCTCACTCAGCAGCTTGGCAATGGCTTGCCCATAGAAGAAAAACACCCCCCCGGTACTACCGGTAGGAATGACTACTCGAGGTCGCTGTTGGGCCAGGGCAGTTCCCAGAACCAGCGCCAGTAAAATTACAAGCAACTTCGAGAATCTCATCAGTTGAACCTCCTCAAAACCGGACTTAGATTCAAAGTATTGTGAACCATCGCTTTAGCTCGATGGAACCAGGCTAAACTTCCGGCTGTGGACAGTTTACAGATTACCTACAACAAGTCAAGGGGCATATATCAGGGGAATATATCAGAAGACGAGCGGTACATCTTGTGAGAGCCCTGGATTGCTACCCCATCTCATAAGGCGCAAACAAACTGACCCGCCGGTCAGTTTAGGGGTATGATGGGATTTGTGCTGGCGCTAGCCTTATTACGTGACCCCAAATATCGAACCTACTGGATCGCGCTATTTCTCTCCCAGTTGGGTAGTTGGATGCAAGCAGCTACCCAGGGTTGGCTGGTGCTGGAACTGACCGGCAGCGCCGAGCGGCTGGGCCTGGTAATTGCCTTGCAGTTTCTACCCTCGTTGCTCTTCTCGATTCCAGCCGGGGTACTCTCGGATCGTTACAGCCGACGCAATCTGCTCTTCATCACCCAGGGCGGTATGGCGGTGCTGGCTTTTGGCATGTTTGCCCTGATCGTGACCGGGCTGGTGCGCTACGAATACGTCCTGGTGTTTGCTTTCCTGTACGGCATGTTTAATGCCATGGATCTGCCCGTGCGACAAGCCTTCACGGTGGAGCTGGCCGGCAAGGATCGCTACCCAGGCGCCATTGCCATAAACGCTTTTGGGTTCAACACCTCGAGGCTCGTGGGGCCCGCCCTGGCCGGGCTGCTCATTGCGGGTTTTGGCCTCTCCTGGAGCTATCTAGTCAACGCACTTTCCTTCATTCCCTTGATTGGGGTCTTGTTCATCACACCAGGCCACAAACCAGACCCCCAACACAGCGGGGTTGTGGAAGATGCCCTCGAGGGCCTGCGCTTTGTCTGGGGGCATCCACTGGTGCGGCAGGTGGTGGTCCTGGTGGGGTTGACCAGTCTGCTGGGCATGAACTTTCAGACCATCGTGCCTTCGTATGCCCGGCTCGAGCTCGGCCTCGACGCGCAGGGATTCGGCTTCTTGATGTCGGCGGTGGGGCTCGGCTCCATCGTGGCTGCCCTGGTGCAGGCCATCGCCTCCAGGGCCCGTCCCATTCGGGCCGTGTTGGGCAGCATAATTCTGGGCGTATCTCTCATGA